>DASTVH010000307.1:0-4694 GCA_035759195.1 Candidatus Limnocylindrales bacterium | reverse complement strand
AGCTGGTCCTTGTTGTTCGTCTCGAACTCGAGCCAGGCGCCGCGATTCGGGATGACCTTGGCCGAGAACAGCATGCGGCCCGAGGCGGGATCCTCGGTCTCGCTGTAGTACACGCCCGGCGAACGGACGAGCTGGCTGACGACGACGCGCTCTGCGCCGTTGATGACGAACGTGCCCTGGTCGGTCATCCACGGGTAGTCGCCCATGTAGACCCGCTGCCGCTGGATCTCACCCGTCTCCTTGATCAGGAGCTCGACGTTGACGTAGAGCGGCCGGCTGAACGTCATGTCCTTCGTCCGGCACTCCTCCTCGGAGTACTTCGGATCGCCGAACTCGTAGTCGAGGAACTGGAGCTCCATCACCTTGGCGGTGAAGTCCTTGATCGGGCTGATCTCGTCGAACAGCTCCCGGAGGCCCTTCTCGACGAACCACGTGAACGAGTCGAGCTGGAGCTCGATCAGGTTCGGGATCGGCAGAACCTCGGGGATCCGGGCGTAGCGCGTGCGCGCCGAGGCCACGGCTGTCCGGTTCGACTCAGCAGCAGACAGCATGAAAGACCGCTCCTTGACGGAGGTGGAGGAAAGGGAGAAAGGCCGCGCTCACAGAAGGAGTAGGATACCGCGATTCCTTGACGTGTCAAACGAGCGGCAGCCGAAAGCGCCACCGTCCCAGCCGCGGCGCGGGAACAGGGTCGCGCCTCTTGCGCGGCCCGTCAAGTGCCGAACGTCCCGCCGGTACAGAAAGGCCGCCGGAAGCATCCGACGGCCTCTGTCGAGCGAGGAGCGCCGGGGCAACGCACGGATGCGTCGCCCCAGCGCCGATCTACTTGATCTCGACCTTGGCGCCCTGCTCCTCGAGAGCGGCCTTGATCTTCTCGGCCTCGTCCTTCGCGATCCCCTCCTTGACGGGCTTCGGAGCCGCGTCGACGAGGTCCTTCGCCTCCTTGAGGCCGAGCCCGGTGAGCTCGCGGACGACCTTGATGACCGGGATCTTGTTCGGCCCGATCTCGGTCAGGGTCGCGGTGAACTCGGACTGCTCCTCGACCGCGGCGGCTGCCTCGCC
Organism: Candidatus Limnocylindrales bacterium; assembly: GCA_035759195.1. Taxonomy (GTDB): domain Bacteria; phylum Chloroflexota; class Limnocylindria; order Limnocylindrales; family CSP1-4; genus CF-46. The sequence continues at coordinate 3,632 of DASTVH010000307.1, read as the reverse complement.
GCCACCGGCGGCAGCACCGGCGGCCGGAGCGGCGGCGGCGGCGACCGGGGCCGCGGCCGTGACGCCGTAGCGCTCCTCGAAGCGCTTGATGAACTCGGACAGCTCGAGGACGGTCATCTTGTCGATCGCCTCGAGCAGGTCGTCCTGGGTGAGGACTGCCATCGGTGTGTTCTCCTTCGGATCGTTGGTCGGGCGGACGCCCGGGATCGGGACCGCGGCCTACGCGTCGCCGGTCTGAGCCTTCTGATCGCGGACCTGGGAGAGCGCGTAGCCCAGGTTGCGGATGTTCGCGGCGAGGAGTCCCGCCAGGGTCGCCACCGGCGCCTGCATGCCGCCCGCCAGCTTGGCGAGGAGGACCTCGCGCGGCGGCAGGCTGGCGAGGCTCCGGACCGCGTCGGCGCCGATCGCCCGGTCGCCGAGCACGGCGCCGGTGATCGTCACCATCCGGTACGGGCGGGTCGCGTCGATGACGGCCTTGGCCGTCGCGGACTCGTCGTTGCCGAAGGCGATCGCGGTCGGCCCGGTCAGCAGCGGGCTGAGCGCCTCGCCGACGGTCTCGGCGGCGGCGATCTTGAGGAGCCGGTTCTTGACGACGCGATACGTCACGTCCTGCTTGCGCAGGGCGCGGCGGATCTCGCCGATCTCCTTCACGGTGAGGCCGCGGTATTCGGAGACGATGAGCGTCCGGCTGCCCGAGAGCGCCTCTCGCAGCTCGGCCACCGTCTCGCGCTTGGCCTCTGTCGGCATGGGTGCCTCCAGCTTCTGGCGCACGTCCGGTGCGCGGCGGTGGGCCCCGGGACGAACCGTCCCGGACCCCTGCGACGGCGCCTGTTCGGCTGGCCTGACACGCAGGGGCGCTGCCCACCCGAAGGTGGTCGGCACTGGTCCCTGCCTCGGCGTGCTCGCCGGCGTCCCCGTTCCCCGATTCCTTCGGCGAACGATCCGGTCCGGCGGATCAAGCCCCGGCCGCCTCGACCTGCATTAGTCGAGCGGCCCGCGGGCGCAGGCTGTCTCTGGCGGTTCCGTCGTGATTCAGTTGTGGTGGCGCGCTCCCCGGACGGGGAACCGTCACCGCGTGTGGTGGGCGGCCGGGCCGCCGATCTGCCCGGTCAGGCGGCTGCCGCGACGGCGAGCACGGCCGGCACGTCGACCCGGATGCCGGGGCCCATCGAGTTCGCGATCGTCAGGGTCTTCATGTACTGGCCCTTGGCGCCCGACGGGCGGGCTCGGTTCACCGCATCCACGAGCGCGGCGAGATTTGCGACGAGCGCCTCGGGCTCGAAGCTGACCTTGCCGACCGACACGTGAACGATCGCACTCTTGTCGACCTTGAACTCGACGCGGCCGCCCTTGACCTCGCGGACGGCCCGGTCGAGATCGAACGTGATCGTACCGGCCTTGGGGTTCGGCATGAGGCCGCGGCGGCCGAGGATCTTGCCGAGCCGGCCGACCATGCCCATCGAGTCGGGCGTCGCGAGCGCCACGTCGAATTCGAGCCAGCCGGCCTCGATCTTCTTGACGAGATCCTCCCCGCCGACTTCGTCGGCGCCGGCCTTCAGGGCCTCCTGGGCCTTGTCGCCCTGGGCGAAGACGGCGACCCGGACGACCTGGCCGGTTCCGTGCGGCAGGACGACCGTGCCTCGGACCATCTGGTCCGCGTGGCGGGGATCCACGCCGAGGCGCAGGTGCGCCTCGACGGTGGCGTCGAACCCGACGAACGAGGTTTCCTTGGCGAGCGCGGCCGCCTCCTCGGGCGGGTACACCCGGTCGCGGTCGACGAGCTTCGCCGCCTCGAGATACTTCTTGCCGTGTGCCATCTCGATTCCTTTCCGGCGGCCGGGCGAACCCGGCCTTCCCTCTTTCGCGGGGTGTGCGGCCGGCACGGGCCGGCGATCGGTGAGGCGAGCCCCTCCCGGCGCTCAGGCCGGGATTCTAGCCGACGACCTCGATGCCCATGCTCCGGGCGGTGCCTTCGATCTGCTTCGCGGCGGCCTCGACGTCGTTGGCGTTGAGATCGGCCATCTTGATCGCGGCGATCTCCCGGATCTGCTCCTTCGAGACGCGCCCGACGATCTCGCGGCGGGCCGTGGAGCCGCCCTTCTCGATCCCGGCCGCCTTGCGCAGGAGGTCGGGCGCGGGCGGCGTCTTGAGGACGAACGTGAAGGAGCGGTCCTCGAAGATCGTGATCTGGGCCGGGATGATCTGACCCGACTTGTCGGCGGTCCGCTCGTTGTAGGCCTTCGTGAACTCGACGATGTTGATGCCGTGCGGGCCGAGGGCCGTGCCGACGGGCGGCGCCGGCGTCGCCTTGCCGGCCGGCAGGTCGAGCTTGAGGACGATGCGAATCTTCTTGGCCACGGTGAGACTGAATCCTTTCTAGAGCTTCTCGACCTGCAGGAAGTCGAGCTCGACCGGTGTCTCGCGGCCGAAGATGCTCACGAGGACCTTGACCTTGTTGCGTTCCGGGTTGACCTCGTCGACCGTGCCGATGAACTCGGCGAACGGCCCGTCGGTCACCCGGACGCTCTGGCCCTTCGTGAACGCCACGCGGAACTTGGGCGTCTCGACACCCATGTGCCGCAGGATCTGCTTGACCTCGTTCTCGTCAAGGGGGATGGGCTCGCTTCGAACCCCGGGAATGTTCGCCCCGCCGACGAAGCTCGTCACTCCCGGCGTGTTCCGGACGACGAACCAGCTGTCGGGGTCGAGGATCATCTCGACGAGGACGTAGCCCGGGTAGACCTTCTTCTGGACCGTGTGGCGCTGGCCCTGGCGGATCTCGATCTCGTCCTCCATCGGGACGAGGACCTGGAAGATCTTGTCCTCCATGCCCATCGACTCGATGCGGTGCTCGAGGTTCGCCTTGACCTTGTTCTCGTAGCCCGAGTAGGTGTGGATGACGTACCAGCGCTTCTCGGGCAGCCGCGGCGTCTCGGTCGTCGTCGTCTCGGTCATCATCCGGCGCCCGTCTGGACGAGGAGACCGACGAGGCCCTGGAAGGCGGCGTCGAGGACGGTGATGTAGAGGCCCACGGTGAAGCTCACGGCGATGACGAGGACCGTCAGGTTGCGGACCTGCTCGCGCGTCGGCCAGGACACCTTCTTCAACTCGGACCACGCTTCATCGATGAAGCGGCGGATTCGCCTCACGTCGGTCGTACTTCTTTCTCTGCGTTGACACTCGTTCCTGGCGGTCGGCCCTCCGAGGGCCGAGGCCGCGGTCCCCGAGGGCATCGGCCCGAGGACTGGCAGGGGCGATAGGACTCGAACCTACAACCGCCGGTTTTGGAGACCGGTGCTCTGCCAATTGAGCTACACCCCTGCGGCGCCGGCGCTACTTCGCCTCTCGGTGAAGGGTATGCCGCCGGTCTCGAGGACAGTACTTCATCAGCTCGATCCTGTTCGGATCGTTCTTCTTGTTCTTGCGCGTCGTGTACGTCCGCTCCTTGCACTCGGTGCAGGCGAGCTGGATCGTTGGTCGCGCCTCGACTCTCGCCATCGGATCGCTACTCGACGATGCTGACGATGGCGCCGGCGCCGACGGTCCGGCCGCCCTCGCGGATGGCGAAGCGCTGGCCGACCTCGAGGGCGATCGGGGTGATGAGCTCGACGGTCATCTCGACGTTGTCGCCG
>DASTVH010000306.1:0-2287 GCA_035759195.1 Candidatus Limnocylindrales bacterium | reverse complement strand
CGCCTCTTCGACGAGTTCGACCGGTTCGCCGCGGCGACGGCCGGCCGCGAGGTCCGCGGCGAGATCGCGCCGGGTTACGAGGGCACCTTCGCCTACTCGCTCCTCGACCCGGCCGCTGACGTCGCCGCCGAGGCCGCCGCGTTCCGACCGGCCTTTGCCCACCTCGCCCTGCTGGTCCAGATCCCGAACGTCGACGTCCGGGCCCGGGTCGAGGACGAGAAGGGGGCGTCGCTCACGGAGCGCGAGACCGCGATCCTCGAGGAGCGGATGCGATCCGCCCAGCGCTGGCTCGAAACGTACGCCCCGGAACGGTCGCGGCTCGTCGTCCGGCGTGACGGCCTGCCGCCCGAGGTCGCCTCGCTCGACGCCGCCCAGCGGACGTATCTCGCGGCCCTGGCGGAGGCCGCCGGCGGGCAGCGACCCGCGGCCGGCGAGGCCTGGCAGAACACGATCTTCAGCACTGCCGGAGCGCAGGGCGTGGAGGCAAAGGCCGCGTTCGCGGCGCTCTACCTCGCGTTCCTCGGGCGGCCGAACGGCCCGCGGGCGGGCTGGCTGCTGGCAAGCCTGGAGCCGGACTTCGTCATCGGTCGGCTGCGCGAGGCGGCGGGCGGATTCCGGACGGGAGGAGCGGCGTGAGCGTCGGACTGCAGCGGCTGCGCGAAGACACGGAGGCGATCCGCAAGGGCGCGATCGACAAGGGCGAGGACCCCCGCCTCGTCGATCAGGCACTCTCCCTCGACGCGGAGCGCCGGCGGGTCCAGGCGGACGCCGACGGCCTTCGCGCCAAGCTGAAGGAGCAGAGCGCGGCCGTTGCCAGGGCGCTCAAGAGCGGAGGCGACACGCAGGTCCTGCGGAAGGCGGCCCGCGACCTCGGTGCCCGGATCGCCGACCGGACCGCCCGCCTCGAAACGATCGAATCCCAGCTCGACGACCTGCTGCTGCGGATCCCGAATCCGGCCGACCCCGACGTCCCGATCGGCGGCGAGGAGGCGAACGTGACGGTCCGGACCTGGGGCGAGCTGCTGCCGGTCGAGCAGCCGCTCGGCGGCGAGGTCGGCGCCGACGCCCCGCCGGGTGGCGCGACGTGGACGCGCAGGCCCCACTGGGAGCTCGGCGAGCGGCTCGACATCATCGACAACGTCCGCGGCGCGAAGATCACCGGCTCCGGCTTCCCGGTCTACAAGGGGGCCGGGTCGGCCCTCCAGCGGGGGCTGATCAACTGGTTCCTCGACGTCCACACCCGCGAGAACGGCATGACCGAGGTCTGGCCGCCGGCGGTCGTCAACACTGCGTCGGCGACCGGCACCGGCCAGATCCCCGACAAGGAAGACCAGATGTACGTCGTGACCCGCGACGAGCTCTACCTGGTCCCGACGGCCGAAGTCCCGGTGACGAACCTCCACCGCGACGAGATCATCGACGCTGCGCAGCTTCCGATCCGTTATGCGGCCTACACGCCGTGTTTCCGGCGCGAGGCCGGTGCCGCGGGCAAGGACACTCGCGGGATCGTCCGCATCCACCAGTTCGACAAGGTCGAGATGGTCCTGTTCGAGCGGCCGGCCGACTCCGAGGCAGCGCTCGAATGGATGACCGAGCGGGCCGAGATCCTCCTCCAGCGGCTCGGCCTCGCCTACCGGGTCCTGCTCATGGCGACCCGCGAGATGGGCTTCGTCCAGGCCAAGAAGTACGATCTCGAGGTCTGGTCGCCGGGCGTGGAGCGCTGGCTCGAGGTCAGCTCGTGCTCGAACTTCCGCGACTACCAGGCGCGTCGGATGGCGATCCGCCATCGGCCCGAGCCCGGCGCGAAACCTGAGCTGCTGCACACGCTCAACGGTTCCGGGCTCGCCCTCGCCCGGACCGTCGCAGCGATCCTCGAAACCTCCCAGGAGCCGGACGGCAGCGTCCGCGTCCCCGACGTCCTCCGCTCCTACGTCGGTCGCGATACGATCGACGCACCTGCCTGAACCGAGGGGACCACAGGAGGAGGCGTCCGATGACCGACCCGCGGGATCCAGGGGCGCACGAGCCGCCCGAGACGCCGCCGTCGCCGGAGGGCCCGCCCCCGGCGAGTCCGCCGCCGGCGATTCCTCCGCCGCCCGCGCCACCGCCGGCGTCCACGCCGCCGGTCCCGCCAACGCCGGACTACGGCGCTCCGGCCCAGGAGTCCGGCGCCCCGCCGCCACCTGACTCGACGCCGCCCACAGCCTGGCCGCCACCTGCCTCGCCGCCCCCGTCCGCGTGGCCGCCCACCAGCGCGCCGCCGCCGGCGGTGCCCTGGGACGCTCCG
>DASTVH010000305.1:0-2813 GCA_035759195.1 Candidatus Limnocylindrales bacterium | reverse complement strand
TTCGGGTTGCCCGCGGGAGCCGAAGGCTTGGACGCCGACCCGCCTCCCGACGTCGTGTCGGAGGGCGGCGGCTCCTCTGCCGTTGCATCTGCCGGCTCGTCCGCCTCGGCAGGTGCGACCGGCTCCTCGACGACCGGCTCCGCGACGACCGGCTCCTCGACGACCTCGGTCGGGGTGACCTGGAGGGTGGCCGTCGCGGTCTCGGTCGAATCGCCAGAGGCGGTGTCGACGATGACGTCTTCGCCTGCGGCGTGCGCCGCTGTGACGGCGCGAGCGGTGAGGGCGAACGCGAGGATCGAGGCGACGGCGACGAGTCTGAGCACGCGCGGGATCACAGTGTCGGCATCGTACTGCACGATGCACTGATGGGTATCTTGCAATTTCGTCACGCTCGTGTGACGCCACATGAAAAAGGAACGGCCCGTGGCGGACCGTTCCTTCTCCGTAGCGATGAGCCACGTGCGACCTGGGAGCCGAACGGGCGCTTCCCGCGTCCCGCCCGAAACACGTCACGGCACGGGCTACGCCTCGCAGTGGGTCACGGAGTTCGACCCCCCGCCGGGCTGGCAAGTGTCGTAGTTCTTGCCACCGTCGATCCGGTCGTCGCCGGCGCCGGTGGAGATGTCGTCGTCGCCGCTGCCGGTCGAGACGAGGTTGTTGCCGTCGCCGGCGCTGACGTCGTCGTTGCCGGTTCCGCCGAGGATCGTGTCGTTGCCGTTCCCGGCGATGATCGCGTCGTTGCCGGCGCCTCCGTCGACGGTGTTCGTGCCGTCGCCGGCGTCGATCCAATCGGCGCCACCGCCGCCGTTGATGACGTTGTCGCCGGATCCGGCGCAGATCGTGTCGTTGCCGCCACGGCCGTCGATCCGGACGTTGCCCGCCAGCGCGACGATGACGTCGGCGCCCTGCGTGCCCCGGACCGTCGCGACGCCCGACCCGGCGACAATCGTCGCGGCCTTGCCGTTGCAGGTCGCCGGCGGCGGGGCCGCCGGGACGGGCTCGATCGTGAACGTGCAGCTCACGGTCTCGCCGTCATCGAGGTCGACGTTCGCCCGCGCCGAAGCCTCCTCGACGGTCGTGCCGCCGTCGGGATCGGTGCAGGCCACGTTCGCCAGCCGCCAGCCGGCCGGAACCTGGGCGGTGACGGGCCACGGGCCAAGGTCCATGTCGGCGTAGGTCTTCACGTTCGACAGCGTGCCGTCGGCGTCGTCGTCGAGCGTGAACGCGAGGATGTCGCCGAAGCTGAACGGGACATCGACCGCGTTGTTGGGGACCGCGTCGAGCGTGATGTTGACCGCGTTCGGCGCGGGCGGGGGCGGCGGCGCCGCCTGCGGCTCGTTCGTGAACCAGCACTCGACGACCTCGCCGCCGTCCACGTCGAGCGCGACCGAGCCCGTGGCGAGGTCGGTGGTCGTGCCGCCGTCGGGATCGCTGCAGGTGAGGCCGGTCAGGCTCCAGCCGTCGACGGCGCCCTGGCTGAGCGAATGGGAACCGGGGAGGAGGCCGCTGATGTACGCGTCGGGCCACATGAAGTCGGCGTCGCCGCCGTCGTCGTTCAGCGTGACGGTGCCCCAGTCGGCCGTGAAGTCGAACGCCACCGGGTCGTCGGGGCTCGTGTCGAGGTGGATCGCGACGTCGCCGGTCGTCGGCGAGTTGGTGAACGTGCAGGTGATGCTCTCGCCGGCGTCGAGGTCGATCAGGACGCCGTTCGTATACGTGTTCGAGCCGTTGTCGGGATCGTTACACGAGACGCCGACGATTCCCCAGCCGACCGGCGGGTCGTCCTGGTAGACCGTGTATTCGCCGGCCGCGATGTCGGCGGCCGAGATCTCGTGGGAGAGCGTGCCGTCGTCGTCGTCGTCGAGCGCGAACACGGAGAGCTCGGGGATGTCCGACGTGTAGTGGAAGTCCTGGGGACCCTCGGGGATCGTGCTCTGCACGATCGTGAGCGTCCCGATGTCTCCCTCCGCCGCCGACGCGACCGTCGGCAGGGCGCCGGCGACGACGAGCGTCGCAGCAAACAGAGCGAATCCCCGGACGCGGCGGGCCGCGCGGGGACGGATCGGATTCACGCCTTGTACCTCTCATCGGGGACGCACCGCGCAGGGCGCGCCCAAACGGATGCCAGCGCCGGGTCGTCCGAGGACGAGCCGGCGCTGGCCGAGCAGCAAGGTGGCGGCGTGTCGCGCGTGAGGCGGTGGCGGCTCCAGAGAGCCTCGGCGCGAGCGTCAAACCACTCAGGGACCCTACGTCTCGGGAGTGAGCGGGTCACCCGGCAAATGCGGGCCGGACGAACCGACGCTGGCTCATTGCAGGATTGTCGGATGACGATCCCGGCCCACCGACATTGAACCGGCCGCCGGCCGGCGTTACCCTCAACCGCAGCCGCGCGGCCGATAGCCGGCGGCGGAGGGAGCGCGTTGCCCAACGGCGAGGCTGCCGAGACGCTGGTCTACGAACGGCTTCGGGCTGCGCTCCCGGCCGACTACCGGATCTTCCGCAACGTCGCCTGGCTCGAGCGAACAGCCGACAACCGCGGCCTGCGCGACGGTGAGGCCGATGTGGTCGTCGCCCACCCCGAACGGGGCTTTCTCGTCATGGAGGTCAAGGCCGGCGAGATCGCGCGCGACGCGTACGGCCGCTGGTTCGCCGGCGCCCGGGAGCTGAAGCCTTCCCCGTTCGAGCAGGCGCGGACCAGCATGCACGCGCTCCTCCGCAAGCTCGACGACCTGCCCGATCGGCCGTCCGACTTCCGACCGATCGCCGGCCACGCGGTCGCCTTCCCCGACGTCGATCTCGCGAGCGCCGGCAAC
>DASTVH010000304.1:0-3279 GCA_035759195.1 Candidatus Limnocylindrales bacterium | reverse complement strand
CGCTAGCCTGAGGGACATGGACATCACGATCTCGCAGACGCTCCTCCCGCACGACGACCCCGACGCCTCCCTCCGCTTCTACCGCGACACGTTGGGCTTCGAGGTGCGCAACGACGTCGCCGCCAAGGGGATGCGATGGGTGACGATCGGGTCGCCGTCGCAGCCCAATGTCAACATCGTGCTCGAGCCTCCGGCCGCCGATCCCGGCATCTCACCCGCGGACCGCGAGGCGATCGGGGACCTCCTCGCCAAGGGCGTGCTGCGAGGCCTCAACTTCTCCACCACCGACCTCGAGGCGACCTTCGATCGCGTGCAGGCGACCGGCGTCGACGTGGTCCAGGAGCCGATGGATCAGCCCTGGGGCGTCCGCGACTGCGCCTTCCGCGATCCGGCCGGCAACCTCATTCGAGTCAGCCAGTCGCGCGGCTGAACCCGATCCACGCCTCTTGCCGGCGGCGATCGATGGTCGCCCCCTGAGCAGCTCGAGACAGAAGGAGCCCGTGCGATGAACGACGCGATGAAGTCCACCAAGCGCACCACCGCGCCCGCCAAGCCGACCGAAGGATGGACAGACGCAGAACGGGACGCGATGAAGGAGCGCGCCAAAGAGCTGAAGGCCGCCAAGCGCCGCGGCGCGGATCAGGACGCGGAAGGCGAGGTGCTCGCGAAGTTCGCCGAGATGCCGGAGCCGGATCGGGTCATGGCCGAGCGGATCCACGCGATCGTCAAGGCGACCGCGCCGGACCTCAAACCGAGGACGTGGTACGGAATGCCCGCCTATGCCAGGGACGGCAAGGTCATCTGCTTCTTCACGCCCGCGTCGAAGTTCAAGGAGCGGTACGCAACGTTCGGCTTCAACGCGGACGCGAACCTCGACGAGGGCACCATGTGGCCGACCTCCTTCGCTCTGACGACGCTGACCGCCGCCGACGAGGCCAGGATCGCCGCCCTCGTGAAGAAGGCCGTGAGCTGACAGCCGGCTCGGCCGTGGTCCGCCCCGGTCGGCGCAGCGAGGCCGGCGGGAGCCGTTCGATCCTGGCGACCCGACCCTACCCGCCGCCGGGCCGCCGGTTGCGGGCAATCGGCTTCACGTCGCGGCCCGCCGCCGAGTCCTCGATGAGGGTCGCGAGGCGGCGCTCCCGGGTCTCGGGCCGCTTCGCCGAGACGACCCAGAAGATCGCGGTCCGGCGATATGAGGGCGCCTGGGCCGAGAACCAGGCCCAGGCGGCGGGCTCGGCCCGGAACCGGGCCTCTTCGTCCTGGGCGAGGACGAGCTCCCTGCGCTGCTCGAACGAGTAGACGCCCGACCGGTCCTCCCGGCGCGCCGCGAAGGCATCCTCGCCTGCCGGCCGCATCCGGCCCTCCGCCCGGAGCGCCTCGACCCGGCCGATGTTGCGGTCGCTCCAGTTCGAGCCCTTTCGTCGGGGCGTCAGGCGGATCGCCCAGCGATCGCCGTCGACCGGCCGCCGCACGCCGTCGATCCAGCCGAAGCAGAGCGCCTCGTCGACGATCTCCTCCCAGGTCAGGCTCGGCCGGCCCGTCCCCTTCTTCCAGGCACCCACGTAGACCTCATCGGCGGTCTGGTGGTTCGCGTCGAGCCAGTCGCGCAGCTCTGCCGGGCCGCGGAAGTAGATCGGCTCCATCGCTCCGACCGCCGGGCGCTCCGTCAGTCGAGGCCCGCGAGGCTCGCGACCTCGGTCGCCTGAAGCGGCTGCTCGCCGGTCAGCTCGCGGAGGCGGTTGATCCGGTCGACCGTCGCCGGGTGGGTCGAGAACAGGCCGCTCGCACGCTCTTCGAACTTCTTGATCGGGTTCGTGAAGTACATGTGCTGGGTCGCCCGGTTGGCGACTTCGAGGACCTCGGGGTCCGACGAGATCTTGGCAAGCGCCCGCTCCAGGCCGTAGGGGTTCCGGGTCAGCCCGACCGACGACGCGTCGGCGAGGTATTCGCGCTGGCGGTTGACCGCGAGCTGGACGAACCGGGCGACGAGCGGCGCAACGATCGCGAGGACGATGGCGATGACGAAGAAGATCACCTGGAGCCCGCCGCCTCCGTCGCGGTCCCGCGAAGAGCGCCGGCCGCCGCCCCAGAACGTGAACCGCAGGAAGAAGTCCGCGAGGAGGGCGATCGAGCCGACGAGAACCCCGACGATCATCGCGAACCTGATGTCGAGGTTCCGAACGTGGGACAGCTCGTGGGCCATGACGCCCTGGAGCTCCTCCCGGTCGAGCTTCTGGAGGAGGCCGGTCGTGATCGCCACAGACGAGTGTTTCGGATCGCGCCCGGTGGCGAACGCGTTCGGCGCCGAATCGTCGATCAGGTAGACCTTCGGCATGGGCACGTTCGCCGCGATCGCCAGCTCCTGGACGACGTTCATGAGCTGCGGCGCGGACGCGGGGTCGACTTCCTTGGCGCCCGAGATGCTCAGGACGAGCGAGTCGCCGCCGAAGTACGAGCCGACGGCCATCGCGCTCCCGATGCCGAGGGCGATCGCCATCGCGACGACCGCCCCCGCCGGCTCGCCGCTGATCGCGAAGCCGATGCTGAAGCCGAGCGCGCCGAAGAGCAGGACGACGATCAGGGCAAGCAGGACCGACTTGCGTCGGTTGTCCGCGATCTGGTTGTAGAAGGTGTCCGCCACGTGGACCTCGCGCGTGCTCGCGGCGTCGCCGCCGCGACGCGCCTCAGCTCAGGGAGAGGTCGACGTTCGGGACGTTTGCGGCCTCGGGCTCGGCGTCGAAGAACTCCCGCCGGGTGAAGCCAAAGGGTCCGGCGAGCAGCACGTTCGGGAACGTCGCGATCGAGGTGTTGTAGTCGAGGACCGTGGCGTTGTAGTGCTGGCGCGAGAACGCGATCTGGTTCTCGGTCGTCGTCAGCTGCTCCTGGAGCTCGAGGACATTCTGGTTCGCCTTGAGCTCGGGGTAGTTCTCGACGACCGCGAAGAGCGAGCGAAGCGTGCTCGTCAGCATGTTCTCGGCCTGCGCCTGGGCGGCGGGACCCTGGGAGCCGGCGGCGACGGCTGCCGCGCGAGCGTTCGTGACGTCGGTCAGGACCTGCTGCTCGAAGCCCATGTAACCCTTGACCGCGTTGACGAGGTTCGGGATCAGGTCATGGCGACGCTTCAGCTGGACCTCGATCTGGGCGAACGCCTCGTCGATCCGGAGGCGCCGCTGCACGAGGCCGTTGTAGATCCCGATCACGAACACCACGATCACGACGATGATCGCGATCACGATGATCAGGCCGATGTTCTCCATGCCCACCTCCGAGGACGGCCGG
>DASTVH010000303.1:0-8346 GCA_035759195.1 Candidatus Limnocylindrales bacterium | reverse complement strand
CCGGCTGATGATCTCGAGATGGTCGGTGAGGATCGCCAGTCGGGTCGGCGCGTCCGGGAAGCCGTATCCGTAGGCGCGCCACTCGTCTTCCTTCCAGCCCGCCCCGATCCCCAGCTCCACCCGACCGCCGCTGACGACGTCGAGGGTGGAGATCATCTTCGCGGTCATCGCCGCGTTGCGGTACGCGGCAGCGAGGACGAGGTGGCCGAGCCGGGCTCGTGATGTCACAGTCGCCAGCGCAGCCAGCTCGACGATGGGGTCGAAAACCGGGGCCTCCTCGGGTGGCGGGTCCACTTGGAAGTGGTCGTAGACCCACAGCGATTCGATCCCCAGCGCGTCCGCCCGTTGCGCGGCCGCCACGGTCCGCCGCCACGCCTCGTCGGCGGCCAGCCCGAGATACTCCCGGTCGCAGCCCTGCGGCAGCGTGACGCCGACCTTCACCGCGCCGGCTCCCAGCCGCGATAGGCCGACTCGAGCGCCATCCGGACCCGAGCGAGAATGTCGAGTGGGATCGGCCGTGCCTCCGCAACCGTGAACCACAGCCCGGCATCGCGGACGAACGCCGGGAGCGTCCGGATCGCCTCGCCGACATCATCCCAGGTCACACCCATCGCCTCAGGGCGAACGTCGACGCCCGCCCGGATGATCGCGGCGAGCATCGCGTCCGGGTCGTTGTCCTGGAGCATGGATCCCACGATCACGCCGAGTCCCACCGGCTGGCCGTGGATGAAGTGGAGGCCGGTCAGCCGCTCGAGGTTGTAGAAGAGGAAATGCTCCACCCCCTCGATGTGGCGCGGGTTCCAGCCCGCGTCGTGGAACGCCGCGCCGCCCCAGCGGTGAGCCGACATCAACGTCCGGATGCCCGCCTCGTTGACTTCCCGGATGTCGTCGAGGTGATCCAGAACACTGCGCAGCCGATCCTGCGCCGCGTCGACGAGCCGCTGGTCGTAGGGCCAGCGCGGCTCTTCCCGACCGAGGTCGCGGGCGAGTCGCCAGTCGGCATGGGCCGTGTGGTAGCAAAGGATGTCGCCGATCCCACTCCGGTTGAGGTTCGGCGGCGCGCTGCGGATCACGTCGATGTCGACGTACACGGCCTCAGGCACGGCCCAGCCGACGTACCGGACGATGCCCCGGTCGCGGAGCCCGGCGCGCTGTCCGAACGGCGCGTTCACGGTCATCGCCGTCGGAACCTGGAACAGCTTCAAACCGAGGCTCCACGCAAAGAACTTCGCAACGTCGACCGCCTGGCCTCCGCCGATCCCGACGACGGCCCGGCACGTCGGCAGGTCGGCCGCCTGACGGCGAAGGGCCTCGATCTCGAGCGTGTTCACCAGGTGCACGCCGGCGGCGCCGTCGTCGAACGACGCGGCGAAGCGCGGCCAGAGGTCGGCCATCGTCACGATCAGGTACGGTCGCGGCAGGATCACGGGCAGCTCCTCGACGAGCCCCCGGCCGAAGACCGTCGTGAACTCGCTGGTTTGGTCCATTCCCGGTCTCACGTGGTCCGCGTGATCTTGGCCAGGCCACGCGGTGCGTCGGGATCGAGCCCGCGGCGCCGGGCGACCGCTTCGGCGAGAAGCTGGCCGGGGACGACGAACGCCGCGGGGGAGATCGGGTCTGGCAGGTCGAGGTCGAGTGCCAGGGCATGGTCCCGTGGAACGTGGGCCGCGTGCCGCGAACGGACGCGGGCCACGGCACCGACCGACCACGGCTCCACGCCGGCCGCCATGAGCCGGCTCAGGACGTCGTCCACTCGGGCACCCATCGCGCCGGACGGCCGAATCGCGAGCACCGGCACGTCCGCCGCCGCCAGGGTAACCGGCCCGTGCTCGAGATCGGCGGTCGAGAAGCCGTCGGCGAAGAGGCCGGTCGTCTCCTTGAGCTTGAGTGCCACCTCGAGCGCCGTCGCCAGGTTGTAGCCCCGTGACACGATAAGCGCCCGATCGGCGGAGGCGAACTCGGTCACGATCCGCGTCGTGGCGAGCCAGGCCTCGGCTTCCTCGATGACCTTTCGCAGCGCGGTCGGCAGGCGGAGAAGCGCGGGTCGCAGGCCGATTCCGGGTCGCAGCCGATCCACGAGCATCGCGATCACGACGAGCTCGGCGACATACGTCTTCGTCGCCGCGACCGATCGCTCCGGGCCGGCGCGACAATCGATGACGCACTCGGCGGCCGCCGCGAGCTCGGAACGGACGTCGTTCGTGACTGCGATCGTCAGCGCCCCACCTCCCCGCGCCGCCTCGACAACAGCGATGACATCCGGACTCTGGCCCGACTGGGAGACGGCGACGAGAAGACCTCCCCGCCAGTCAAGTGAGGCCTGGTAGACCGATGTGACCGAAGGGGCGGCAAGGCCGGTCGGCATGCCGAGCAACGTCTCGAAGAGGTAGCGGCCGAAGGTGGCGGCGTGGTCGGAGGTTCCTCGACCGGCGATGGACGCCCACGACGGAGACGCTCTGGCGATGGCTTCCGCAGCCGCCGCCACTCCGGCGTCACCATCGGCCAGCAGGTCGCCGACCCGGGCCGGGATCTGCCGGATCTCGTCGACCATCGCGCTCACGCCGCGTCAACCGTCATGACGGGTGGCGTGAAGCATGATCCGCTCCTCGGTCGCTTCCGAGCGGTCGAGCTCGGCAGTGATCCGGCCTTCCCGCATCACGAGGATGCGGTCGCTGACCGCCAGGACCTCGGGCAGCTCCGATGACACCATCACGATCGCGACGCCGCGGTCGGCCAGCTCGGCGAGGAGTCGGTGGATCTCGGCCTTCGCACCCACGTCGACGCCCCGCGTCGGCTCGTCGATCAGCAGGATCCGGCAGTCGGCGTTGAGCCACCTCGCGAAGATCGCCTTCTGCTGGTTGCCGCCCGAAAGGTTCCGAATGCGGGCGCCGATGCCGGCCGTGCGAATGTCAAGGCGCGCCACGTACTCTTCCACGACGCGCCGCTCACGCCGCTGGCTGATGAGACCCCTCGTCGCAACCTCCGACAGCTTGCCGATCGTTACGTTGAAGGCAACGGCCTGGCCGAGCATGAGCCCATCGGCCTTTCGGTCCTCGGTCAGGAGGCCGATGCCCAAACCGATCGCGTCCCGTGGCGAACGGATGGGCGTCGCGCGACCGAAGACCTCGATCGTGCCGGCGTCGATCGGGTCTGCACCGTGGATCGCCCTCAGCACCTCGGTGCGACCGGAGCCGGCCAGCCCGGCGATCCCGAGGATCTCGCCGGCGGCGACCTCGAACGAAACATCGTCCAGGACGCCGCGGCGGGTCAACCCCTCGACCCGGAGGGCGATCCGGCCGCGGTTCGGCGTCCTCTCGCGGTCTGCACCGAGCTCGCGACCGACCATCAGGCCCACGAGCCGGGGCGCCGTCATGCCGGCCGTCGGGCCGGTGGCCACGACCCTTCCATCCTTCATCACCGTCACTCGATCGGTGATCTGGAACACCTCGTTGAGCCGGTGGGAGATGTAGATGAACGCCACGCCTCGCTCCGTCAGGCGGCGCATGACGGTGAAGAGACCCTGGAGCTCGGCATCGGCGAGCACGGCGGACGGTTCGTCGAGGACGATCAGGCGGGCGTCCCGCGAGAGCGCCTTGGCAATCTCGACCATCTGACGCCGGGCGACGCTGAGGCTCCCGACGCGAGCGCGAGGCCGAAGGTCGAGCCCCAACCGGCCGGACACGACCGAGGTCTCCTCGATCAAGCGCCGCCAGTCGACGATGCCCAGCCGGCGCGACGGAAGGCGGCCCATGAAGATGTTCTCGGCCACCGACAGGTGCGGGGCAAGGGCCGGCTCCTGGTAGATCACCGCCACGCCGCGAGCGAGCATCTCGGCAGGACCGGCGCTCCCCACGGGCTGGCCGGCGACCTCGATGTCGCCGGCATCGCGGGAGTACGCTCCAGCCAGGATCTTGACGAGCGTCGATTTGCCGGCCCCGTTCTCGCCGACGAGACCGTGGATCTCGCCGGGCGCGACCGCCAGGTCGACGCCGCGCAGGGCCTGGGCGCCCGGGAAGGCCTTGGCGATCCCCCGCATGACGAGCGCAGGCGCGGCCGGCCTGGCGGGCTCGAACTCGGCTGCCATCATCGGCCACTCTCCCGGTAAGGATCAGCGGGTCGGCCGGCACCGACGCCGCGAGGGCACGGGGGAGGAGGTACCCGTGCCCTCACAACGCCGGCGGAACGCCGTGCGGCGTCGGTCAGAAGCCCTTGCCGATCCACTCGTCGACGTTTGACGCGTCGATCGTGTTCGTCTCGAGGACCCACTGCTTGTCGATCGTTTCGCCGGCAATGAGCTTGCCGGCCGATTCGCAGGCTTCCTTGCCTGCGTTGTCGTACGTGAAGGTCACCGCGATCTTGCCGTCCTTGATCGCCTGGATTGCCTCATTCTGGCCGTCGATCCCGACGACGACGAACTCGTCGAGCCGCCCGGCCGTCTCGAGCGCGGCGACGACACCGAGTGCCATCGCATCGTTGTGGGTATAGATGACGTCGACCGTGCCCTCGGCGTGGGCCTGGAGCAGGTCGTTCATCACGGTCAGCGCCTTCTCGCGCTTGTAGTCTCCGTCGACGCTCGCGACGATCTCGACGCTTGGGTCGTTCTCCTCGAGCCAGGCCACGAACTCGTCGTGCCGGTCGACGGTGGCCGACGCGCCCTGGGTGCCCTGGATCTCGATCACCTTGCCGCCGTTGCCCTCGAGAATGGTCTCGGAGACGTACTCGGCCGCCGTTCGGCCGATCAGCTTGTTGTCTGCGCCGATGTGCTGGGTGACCTCGACGTCGACGCCGCGGTCGAGCGTGATCACCGGGATCCCAGCGTCGAGGGCGCGCCGCGCAGCCTCGGTGAGGCCCGGGGCGGTATTCGGGGTGAGAAGGAGGACGTCGACGGGCCGGGCGATGAACTCGTCGACGTGACCCGATTGCGTCGCGTCCTCACCGAGCGCATCCGAGACCAGCACCTCGCCGAGCGACGCACAATGCTCCTTCACCTTGTTGGTCTGGTTGGTCCGCCACTCGTCGCTGCCGTTGGCCTGCGAGAACCCGATGACGGCCCCCGCGCCGCCCTGCGAGGGCGCGGCGCTCGGGGCGCTGCTCGGGGCGCTGCTCGCCCCCGGTGACGCGGCGCCGCCCGACGAGCAGCCGACGATCATGATGGCCCCGATGGCCGAGACGGCGACCCTGTGAAGACGTGACACGCTCGTTCCTCCATTTCCCGAAGCCCTGCTTGACTGCCCGCCTGGCGGACGACGACCGGCGAGGCGACCCTCGCCACGACACGAGACTCCGCTCAAGGGCTCACCTCCCTTCCTCCCGGCCCCGGGTGCGACGCTCGAGGAGAACGGCGCCGAGGATGATCAGGCCCTTGGCGATCTGTTGGGAGAAGGGCGGGACGCCGAGCAGGTTGAGGAGGTTGTTCACGGCGGCGACGATCGCGGCGCCGACGAGCGTGCCGCCGATTCCGCCTGAGCCTCCGAACAGGCTCGTCCCGCCGATGACGACGATCGCGATCGCATCCAGCTCGAAGCCCTGGCCCTGCGTCGGTTCGGATGCGGCCAGCCGCGAGACGACGATCAGCGCCGATACGGCGGCACAGACCCCGCTGATGACATAGGCGCCGAAGACGACGCGGTTCGTCGAGATGCCCGAGAGGCGAGCTGCCTCGCGGTTGTCGCCGACCGCGTACACCTCGCGACCGAACGTGGTGTGACGGAGCACGAACCAGGCGAACCCGCCCAGACCCGCGAACATCAGGACCGGCACGGGGATCCCGGCGAGCGAGCCGTTCCCGATCCAGGCGATGTCGGCCGCCGCTTCCCCGACTCGGATCGGCTTGCCGTCGGCGAACGTCAACGTCGCACCACGGGCGATGACCAGCATCGCCAGCGTCATGATGAAGGGCTGGAGGCCGCCCTTGGTGATACCGAGCCCGTTGAGCGCCCCGACGCCGGCTCCGAAGGCGATCGACACCGCGATCGCGAGGGGCCACGGGACACCGCTGCTCATCATCGACGCGAATCCGATCGCGACGATCCCCAGGATCGATCCGACCGACAGATCGATGCCGGCGGTCAGGATCACGAAGGTCATCCCGATCGCCAGGATCCCGACGATCGAGGCCTGCCGCGAGACGTTCGCGAAGTTCGCCGCGGTCAGGAAGTGGGGTGACAGGACGGCCCCGACTGCCAGCAGAACGAGCAGCGCCAGGAAGATCCCGTTCGCGCGAACGAGTCGCCACGCTGCCCCGCCGAGGATGGCTTCCGTCCAGATCGATCGCATGGCTCCAGCCTGCACGCCCTCGCGCGACTTCGTGGCGTCCATCGGCGTCGGCTCGTCCACTACCGCGCCGTCCAGCCGCCGTCGATGAGCAGCGTCGCGCCGGTAATGAGCGAGGCGGCGGGCGACGCGAGAAAGACGACGCCACCGGCCACGTCCATCGGCTCCCCGACCCGGTGAAGGCCCGCGATTCGCTCGACGACATCAGCCGCGAACGTGGGGTCGGCGAGGTCGGACGCCGTGCCGTCGGTCCGAATGAACGTGGGGGCGACGGCGTTCACGGTGACTCCATGACGACCCCACTCGACCGCGAGGCACTTCGTCATGTGGGCAACGGCCGCCTTCGACATGCAGTACACGGACTCGGTCGGCAGGGCCACGAAGCCGGCTTGCGAGCTGAGGCTGATGATCCGCCCGTACCCCTGCTCGATCATGACCCGGCCGGCCGCCTGGCTGACAAAGAACGCGCCCTTGACGTTGACGTCAAACGTCAGGTCGAAGTCAGCCTCGGTGACGGCTTCGGCAGGATTCGCCGGCCCCAGCCCGGCGTTGTTCACGACGATGTCGAGTCGGCCGAGCTCCGCGACCACATGCTCGATCCCGGCGGCGACCTGATCCAGCCTCATCACGTCCAACTGGACGACCAGCGCCCGTCGGCCGAAAGCCTCGATCTCCGCCGGCAGGGTTCCAGCCGTTGTCGCGTCACGCAGACCGACCGCGACGTCGGCTCCGGCATTCGCCATGGCCAGAGCAATCGCCCGGCCAAGACCGCGAGCGGCGCCGGTGACGAGGGCCACTCGACCGGTCAGCGCAAAGTCCGGAAAGTCCGCCATTCTGCTCCCAAACGATTCCGGGGCTTGGCGTTCGCGCTTATCGTTGGCGCTTAACGTTTGCGCTTGACGATAAGCCTCGGCAGGATATACTCGCCATCACGAGGGCGTCAAGACCCGAAATCGCCCCTCACGGGCGATTCCGAATTCGAAAGCCTGGAGCGCACGCTGAGCACGATCGCCCGAACTCCTTCCGTTCGCGCGACGGTCACCCTGCGCGATGTCGCCCGGGGCTCGGGTGTGTCGATCACGACTGTTTCGCGAATTCTCAACGGACGTGAGAGCGGCGTTCCGATTCGGGACGAAACGCGCCGTCGAGTGCTCGCGGTAGCCGCCGAACTGGGCTACAAGCCCAACCTGCTCGCTCGCGGGTTACGCGGAAGCCGCAGCTCACTGCTGGGCGTCATCGCCCGCGACATCTCGGATCCCTTCCACATTCAGATCCTGCGCGGGATCAACGCGGCCGCCCAGGCGCGGGACTACCGGCTGTTCCTGGGTCACGTCGACTACCGCCCGGACGTGGCTCTGACGTACGGCTCGATGTTCGAACGGTCCCACGCCGACGGGATCGTCATCATCGGCGACATCGAGGGTGCCGATTCCACGCTCGAGGTCTTCGCGGAGCAGCACCGCTACGTTCTCGGTGTGACCGACCGGACGGCCCGCCGCCAGATCCCGGGCGTCTACGGCGACAGCGTGGTGGGGACGCGGCTCGCCCTCGAACACCTCTGGAACCTCGGCCATCGCAGCATCATCTGCGTCTCGGACGCGCGGACGTTCGACGGGCGGCTGCGCATCGACATGTACGAGCAGTTCATGCGCGACCGCGGCGTCGGGGACCGGATGCAGGTCCACATCACCGATCAGGAACCTGAGCCGAGCTTCGAGCTTGGCCGGCAGATCTTCGTCGACTTCGGCGACGCGTCCCCCACCGCGATCTTCGCGACCTCCGACACCACGGCGATGGGCCTGATGCAGGCGGCGTTCCAGGCCGGGATCGCAATGCCGGATCGGTTGTCCATCGTGGGGTTCGACGACATCGATTTCGCGGCCTATACGATCCCGCCGCTTACCACCATCAGCCAGGGGGGCGTCGAGATGGGCCGCGTCGCGGCCGAACTCCTGTTCGACATGATCGACAACGGGCGGGACAAGGCAGACGTTGAGGATGTCATCCTCGAGCCGAAGCTCGTCGTCCGGGGATCGACCGGCGCGCCGTTTCGCTGATCCTCGTCGGCGGCAG
>DASTVH010000302.1:0-14342 GCA_035759195.1 Candidatus Limnocylindrales bacterium | reverse complement strand
CGACATCGTCTGGACCGACCCGGAGCCGCTCTTGAAGACCGTCGCGTCGAGCCCGAGCGGGTAGCGATCGATGTAGTAGTAGTGGTTACGCCGGGCGCCCATCTCGAAGCCGGCCCGGAGCGCGGCGTTGAAGAGCGTCGTGGAGCACGAGCAGATGCCGCCGGCGAGGGCCCCCTGGGGCTCGGTCTTACCGTTGATGATCGCGCCACCGTCACGGTAGCCGCGTTCGCGCGTGATCGGCCCGACGGCTTTCCAGAAGTCGAACGTCTCGCCCGGCCCGACGACGTGGCCGTCGATGTCGAGCGCCGGGATCCAGATATTCGCCCCGTAGCCGTTCTTCTCGCTGATCGGGAAGTAGGTCGTCCAGCTCGAGATCTTCGTCATCTTCGAGATCGCGGCCTGGGCCGCCTCGGTCGTCAGCGCCGGGGGGGTGATGGTCAACGCCGGCTCGACGGGTGCGTCCGGCGCCCCGGCGGCTCGCGCCGCGAGGAGTTCGCCGACGCGTCCCGCGGTGACGGCGGTGTCGAGGGCGCGCCCGTTCTGGGACTCGGTGACGCCGGTGATCTTGCTGCCCTTCGTCGTGAACGACGCGTTCTTCGGCTTGCGCTCGACCTCCTTGGCGATCTCCGCGACCGCCGCCTCGACCGAGGCCTGCTCGACCTTCGGCCCGTAGCCGTCGTCGGTCGCCTTGAACGTGATCCACGATCGGACGGTCGCGGCCGGGATCGTCCACGTCTCTTCGCCCTCGGTGATGGCGATGTCGGCCGCGATGAGGCGGGCGGTCTCGCCGGCCGCCTCGGCTTCCTCGGTCGTGATGTCCGGCTCGATCGGAAGGAGGGCGAACGGGAGGCGGATCTCGCTGGGCGCGTCGGTCGCGGCGAGGACCTCGTTCAGGAACTCCGTGGCGGCGACGCGATCGGCCTTGCGACCGTAGACGCCGTTGGAGACCTTGAAGCCGTCCTCGGTCGTCGTCACCGCCGCGTCGACCGGGGCGACCTGGACGCGCCCGGCGTGGGTCAGGATCCAGCGAGCGAGGCGGGTCTCGTCGAGCAGCACGCGCGGCTGGAGCTCGACGCCGCGAAGGGCCGTCCGGGCGTCGAGGATCGCCCGCTCGACGGGATTGCCGGCCCGCCCCACGGCCATCGCCTCGGCGACCATCGCCTCGAGGTCCGGCCGCCGATCGAACTTCGCGTACGGAATCTCCATCTCGAGGTCGGGCGCGATCAGCACGACCCGTCCCTCGCCATACGGCGCGAACGCCTCCCCGAGGCGAGCGGAGGCCTCCGCCGGCGTCAGCCCCGAGACGTCCACGCCGCCGACCCGGACGCCCGGCAGGATCCGGCCGTCGTACTGCCGATCGAAGGCGTAGAGCGCGCCGGCCCCGATGCCGGTCGCCGCGAGGGCCCCGATCAGGAACGCCGCGACGAAGCGCAGCCAGGTCCGGCGGCGCGGCAGGGAGACCGGCGCCACGAGGGCGTCGGCGGCGGGAGCGGTCATCAGCTCGTCGGTCATGTGTGGAGCGACATCCTATCAGCGCGAATCGAGCACGAGCTCGCAGGTAGACAGTGACGCTTGCAGCTGCCTGCCAGTGACGTGCGCGGGGACGGCCGGTTCAGCCGCCCCTCAACAAGACGACGATCCGCCGATTCGGTTCCTCGCCGATCGACTGCGTCGCGACGTCGGGATGATCGCGCAGGGCGAGGTGGATCCAGCGCCGTTCGAGGGCCGGCATCGGCTCGAGCTGGAGCATCTTGCCGGTCTCGAGGACCCGGGCGGCGGCCCGCAGGGCGATGTCACGGAGCTGGCGCTCGCGCCGGCCGCGATAGTCCTCGACGTCGACGAGGACGCGGGTCCACTCGCCCATCCGTCGCGACAGCATCAGGTTCACCAGGTGCTGCAGCGCCGAGAGGCGCTCGCCCTTCCGGCCGATCAGCGCGCCGAGGGCCTCGTGGCCGTCGTCGCCGCCGACGACGTTGAGCCGGCTCGTGTCGCCGGTCTCGACCTCGATCCGGACGTCGAAGCCAAGGTGCTTCATGAGCTCCTCGAGGATCTCCCGGCCGGCCTGGAGCGCCTCCGGCGAGGCTTCGGCGGCCTCGAGATCGGCCCGTTCGGACGCCACCGAACCGCGCGCCGCGGCGACCTGGGCGGCCTCGTCGGCGTTGAGCCCCGAGCCACCCCGCTCCTCACGCCGTGGGCCGCGATCGCCGCCGCCGCGCCGACCGCGATCGTCCCGCGGCCGGTCCTCGCGGCGGGGGCCGCGATCGGCCGTCTCGATCGGAGCGCCACCCTCCGGAGTGTCGGTTCGTTCGGGTCGCCGCTCTCGGGGTCGTCCGCGATCCTCGTGGCGCGGGCCGCGGTCTCGATCGGCGCGATCGTCTCGCCGAGGGCCGCGATCACCGCGATCGTCGCGCCGCGGACCCCGATCGTCGCGCGGCCGGTCCTCGCGCGGCGGGCGCGCGGGCAGCGGCGCGGCTGCGGCCGCCTCCCGCTTCGGGGCGGCACCGCCGAGCGCCGAGCGCGGGGCAGCCACGATCCGGGCCGGCTCGGCGCCCATCCCGAGCACGCCGCGGCTGCCGGGGGTGAGGATCTCGAAGTCGAGGTCCGCCAGGTCGACGCCGAACTCCTCGCGCGCGCCGCGCAGGGCCTCCTCGACCGACTTGCCTGTGAACTCCTTGTACGCACTCATCAGCGTCGTCTCCCTCGGCGGCCCTGTCGGCCGCGTTCTCGATGGCGAATCGTCTTGTCGGCCGCCGCCGCCCGACTCTCGGCCGGTCCGCCCAGGGCGGACTTGGGTGGCCGCTGGGCCGGGTCGACCGGCGGCGGCATCGATACGGGGAATCTCGGCGTGTGGTCGCGGGCGAAGCCCGGCGTCCAGCCGAACAGCGGGAACATGCCGCCCCAGCCGATGATCAGGTACTGCTGGACGATCGAGAAGAGCGTCGACACGATCCAGTACAGGAACAGGCCGGCCGGCAGGATGCTGCCGTAGGTCAGCGAGATGAACGGGAACAGGAACGCCATCTGGCGCTGGATCCGCGCATTGGGGTCGTCGGCGGTGACGGAACTGGCCACCGGCAGGGCCATTCGCGAAGTGACGAGCTGGAGCACCGCCGAGATGATCGCGAGCAGGCTCAGACCGGAGAACAGCGCGCCCGGCGAGCCGAGGAAGACCTCAGGGACACCCCAGTTCACGCCGAAGGCGACCGGATCGAGGCACGGGTTGAGGACCTGGCCCAGCTCGTTGACGACCGCCGTCGAATCGCATCCGAGATCGAGGATCCGGAAGCCGAAGACGTCGAGCATCGCCTGCGGGTTGAAGTTCGTGAGGCCCTGGCTGAAGACCGAGTACATCGGGATCAGCAGGAAGATCTGGAGGATGGCGGGCAGGCAGCCGGCCAGCGGATTGATCCCGCGCTCGCGGTAGAGCTCCTGCTGGGCCTGGCGGGCCTTCATCGCGTCGCCCTTGTAGCGCTTCTGGATCTCGCGCATCTCCGGCGCAAGCATCTGGGTCCGCTTCATCGAGACCGTCTGGCGGCGGAAGACCGGGATCAGGATGATGCGCAGCAGGATCGTCATCAGGACGATCGCGATCGCGATGTTGCCCGTTGCCGTGTCGAGGAGGACGAGGGCGATGAAGAACGCCTGGAACAGCGGCGTGAAGATCCAGGCGAGAAGGTTGAGCGGGTCGGTCGGCTGGGCCGGGGCGAGGGGGATCGCGGCCTGGGGGGTCGGCGTGATCGGGGCCTCGCCGCTCGCGCCGGGCGTGCCGGCCGGGCCGCAAGCGGCCACGACCAGAAGCGTCAGGACGATGAGCAGGAGGGGTCCGAACCAGCCTCGTCCGGGGCGCGGTGGGGTCACATGGTCCTCGGCTAGCGAACGGGGTCGTAGCCGCCCGGATGGCCCGGATGGCAGCGCCCGATCCGGCGGATCCCCATCCAGCTCCCCCGGAGCAGGCCATAGCGTTCGATCGCCTCTTCCGTGTAGCGCGAGCAGGTCGGCTCGTAGCGGCAACTCGCCGGCAGCCAGAAGAAGACGATCCGGTAGAGGCGGATGGCCCAGATCCCGATGTGTTTCACGTGGCCGTTGGCCCTCCGAGCACTCCTCCCCGCTGGAGGAGTCGGCGCAGCGCCCTCACCAACGCGTCATGGTTCGCGTCGACGATCGCCGGCCGGGCAATGATCAGGACGTCCCAGCCCGGCTGGAACGAGGGCGCCATCGCCCTGAGAGCCTCGCGGAGGCGTCGCCGGACCCGATTGCGAACCACCGATCCGCCGAGCCTGCGCCCGGTCGACAGTCCGAACCGCGTCGTCTCGAGGTCGGTCCGCAGGAACCGGGCGGAGAAGAGCGGGTGGGACCGGCTGGTCCCGGCGCCCTGGAGCGCCGCGAAGTCCTGCGGACGAGAGAGCATCACGAGTCGCGGCGAGTGTCTGCCGCGCTCGTCCGTCAGGCCGTCAGCCGCTTCCGACCGCGGGCCCGCCGAGCGGCGATCACGCGGCGGCCGCCCGGCGTCCGCATCCGGGCGCGGAACCCGTGCTCCTTGGCGCGATGGCGCTTCTTGGGCTGGTAGGTCTGCTTCATCGGGACTGTGGGCGATCCTCTCCATTCGGCCCCGGGTCGACAACCGACCCCGAAAGGCACGCAAACGCGCCTGGCGCCCAAGAGCGCGTCGGCGCGTTGTCGCCGGCGGATGATATGACGCCGGCTTCCCGAGTGTCAAACGAGGCGAGCGGTTGGCCGAGCGTGGGAAACGGTTCCGGCGGGCCTCCCGCCGGCAGCCCTCCCGGTCCGTCGGCGTCCCCGTTCGAATACTCCCATGGAGTATTGCAGAATCGCCTTGCGAGCGCCTCTCGGGCGGTGCTATCCTCACCGGGCCCTCGGCGCCGGGACGCTCGCGGGAACAGCCCTCGGAACCCCAGTCCGGTGGCCCGGGGAGCGACCGTATCGGATGCCGCAAGCGGCCCCTCCGAGACCTTGGCGAACCGATCCATCCGGGACCCGCGCGACCCCCCGTCGAACCTTACCGCCAGCAGGACTCTCCTCGACCCACATGGATGCCAAGCAGGTCTGGCGCGCCGCTCTCGGAGAACTCCAGGTCTCGCTGTCCCCGGCGAACTTCGAGACATGGCTGCGCGACACGCAGCTGGTCGACGTCGACGACCAGCTCTTCCGGATCTCGGTTCCCAACGGGTTCGCCAAGGACTGGCTCGAGACTCGCTACCGGTCGTTGATCAGCCAGACGCTCGCCCGGATCGTGGGCTACAGCGTCCAGGTCGAGTTCGCCGTCCAGGCATCGAACGGCGTCTCGCCGGCCGGCGCCGGCGAGGCGACCGCGGCTCCGCCGGCCGCGCCCTCGAGCGTCCGCCTCGAGCCGACCCGGGTCGGCGGAGAGGGCGGGACGACGAACATCAATCCGCGCTACACGTTCACGAACTTCATCGTCGGATCGGCGAACCGGCTGGCCCACGCCGCGTCCCTTTCGGTCGCCGAGCGTCCCGGCCACGCCTACAACCCGCTGTTCCTCTACGGCGGCGTGGGCCTCGGCAAGACCCACCTCATGCATGCGATCGGCAACCAGGTGATCGCGAAGTTCCCCCGCAAGCGGGTCGTGTACGCGACGAGCGAGAAGTTCACGAACGAGTTCATCACCTCGATCCAGCAGGGCAAGATCGACGACTTCCGGGCCCGCTACCGGCGGATCGACCTCCTCCTCATCGACGACATCCAGTTCATCGCCGACAAGGAGCGGACGCAGGAGGAGTTCTTCCACACGTTCAACGCGATCCACGAGGACGGCAAGCAGATCGTCCTCAGCTCGGACCGACCGCCCAAGGCGATCCTGACGCTCGAGGAGCGACTTCGCAGCCGCTTCGAATGGGGCCTCATCGCCGACCTGACGGCGCCGGACCTCGAGACCCGGATCGCGATCCTCCGGGCGAAGTCGGAGGAGGGCGCGGTGCCGATCACTTCCGACGTCATCGAGTTCATCGCCCGCAAGGTCGTGAGCAACATCCGGGAGCTCGAAGGTGCCCTCAATCGGATCGTGGCCTACGCCTCGATGGGGGCGATGCCGATTTCGATCGAGCTGGCCCAGGCGGTCCTCTCGAACGTCCTCTACAACCCCAAGAAGCGCCAGGTGACCCCGGAACGGATCGCCCGCGCGGTCGCCGACTACTACGGCGTCCAGATGGACGCCCTGAAGGGCCAGAAGCGGGACAAGGCGATCGTCACGCCTCGCCAGGTGGCGATGTTCCTGATGCGCGAGGAGACCGACGTGTCGCTCCTCCGGATCGGGGCCGAGCTCGGCGGCCGGGACCACTCGACGGTCCTCCACGCCTGCGACAAGATCACCCGCGAGTCGGCCGTCAACGACGAGCTCCGGCGGGAGATCGCCGCGGTCCGCGAGCTGATCTACGCCGACTGAGAGCGTCGCGAGGCGACCTCGCCGCGACACGCGCTACCCGCTCGGCCGAGCCCGACCTGTGGATAACCCGCCCGATTCGGTGGACAACCATGCCCGCTTGTGGACATCTCCGACTCGACGAGGGGGACTTCCGCCCGGCCGCCGGTTGACGAACCGGGACGGATTCCGGCGGCGTCCGACGGTCGGGGCAGGCCGTCCACGACGAGTCCACCGGCGGGGCCCGTCGCGGCGCCGGACGATCCACCGTCGCCGCCCGTTCGTCCACCACGTCGCCACGCACGATCAAGCGAGGCCGTCAACGACGTCCACACCATGATGAGGGTGATGACGGAGTGAGAAGATAGATGGAAGATATCCTCAGGCCAATGGCGCGGCGACTTCGTCGCTTCGCTCCTCGTGAACTCCGCCGTGGACTTTCGAGAGCGAGCATCAACTCGCCGCTGAGGGTGCCGGATTCTGGAGACCCTGAGACGTGAAGCTTTCTGTCATGCAGGAGAACCTGGCGCGTGGGCTGTCCGTCGTCAGCCGGGCGGTCTCGAACCGCTCGCTGCCGGTCCTCACGAACGTGCTCCTCAAGACCGAGGACGCCGGGCTCAAGCTGACCGCGACGAACCTCGAGATCGGCATCACCTACTGGGTCCCGGGCAAGATCGACACCGACGGCGCGACGTCGGTTCCGGCGCGCCTCCTGACCGACCTCGTCGGGTCGCTGCCGGGCGGCGAGCCGATCGTCCTGGAGCTCGGCGAGGGGGAGACGCTCCACATCCGGAGCGGCCGCTTCGAATCGAACATCAAGGGCATCTCGGCCGACGACTTTCCGACGGTCCAGACTGCCGGCGAGCGGCCGATCACGCGGATTCCCCAGAACGTCCTTCGCCGGGCTCTGGGCGAGACCGCGTTCGCCGCGGCGTCCGACGAAGCGCGGCCGATCCTGACCGGCGTTCTCGCCCGCTTCGAGGGCGATCAACTCACCCTCGCGGCAGCCGACAACTACCGGATCGCGGTCAAGACGATCTCGATCCTCGACCCGGTCGAGGAGACCTCGGTCGTCATCCCCGCCCGGGCCCTCGTCGAGCTCGAGCGGGTCCTGGCCGACGTCGACGATCCCGTCTCGATCGTGCTCGCCCACGCTCGCAACCAGATCCTCTTCCACCTCGAGGGGATCGACCTCGTCAGCCGCCTGATCGACGGCCAGTACCCGAACTACCAGTCGGTCCTGCCGGCAAGCCACTCGACGAGGGCGATCATCGACCGCGAGGAGCTTCTTCGGGCCGTCCGACCGGCGGCCCTCATCGCCCACGAGTCGGCCAACATCGTGAAGCTCGGCGTCGGACTCGACGGGGACGCCGGCGTGACCGTCAGCGCGAACGCCGAGGTCGGCGACCACATCGGCCGGATCGAGGCCCAGGTGGAGGGCGACGGCACGACGATCGCCTTCAACGCCCGCTTCCTGGCCGACGTCCTCCAGAACGTCGACGCCGAAGAGTTCGCCCTCGAGCTCAACGGGCCGCTCTCGCCGGGCGTCTTCAAGCCGGTCGGGGACGACCGGTACGTCCACGTCGTCATGCCGCTCAGGACGACCTCATAGGAGGGAATCCCCGGACCGACGGCCTCGTGGAGCTCGGCCCCGGATCGCGGACGGCTCCGCTGAACGGCCACGGGGGAAGCTTGCTCGAGTCGATCACGGTCCGCGACCTTCGGGGGTACGCGGCGCTGGATGCGACGTTCGGGCCCGGACCGCATCTCGTCGTCGGGCCGAACGCGGCCGGCAAGACGAGCCTGCTCGAGGCGATCGTCCTCCTCGCCTGGGGCCGCTCGCACCGGACGAGCAGCGAGGGAGATCTGATCCGCTGGGGCGCCGACCTGGCCCGGATCGAAGGCGTCTGCGGGCCGGAGACGATCGAGGTAGCGCTCGTCCGGACCGCAACGGGCGGCGGAGCCCGCAAGCGGATCCGGGTCAACGGCGTCGCTCGCCGGGCGGCGGGCCTCGTCGGCCTGCTGCGGACCGTGCTGTTCGCGCCCGAGGAGATGCTCCTCGTGGTCGGCTCTCCGGGCCTCCGCCGGGCCGCCCTCGACCAGCTCGCGGGTCAGCGATCGGCGGCCTACCTGCGGGAGCTCGCGACGTACACCCGGACGCTCCAGCAGCGCAACAGCCTCCTCCGGGCCATCCGCGAGGAGCAGGCCGCCCGCGACGAGCTGCGCTTCTGGGACGGCTCGTTCCTCGACAGCGGGGCGGCCGTCGTCGCGGCCCGCCTGGCGCTCCTGGCAGACCTCGCCGGGCCGCTGGCGGCGGCGCACGCCGAGATCGCGCCGGAGGAGGCGACCGCCGCCACCCTCGCCGTGCGCTACGCGACGAACGCGCCGACGTTCCACGGCGAGACGCCGCGTGACGCCCTCGCCCGGCGGCTTGCCGAAACCGCCGACAAGGAGGTCTGGAACGGCTCGACGCTGATCGGCCCCCATCGCGACGACCTCGTGTTCGAGCTGGGCGGACGCGATCTGGCCGGATTCGCGTCGCGCGGGCAGCAGCGGACAGCGATCCTCGCCTTCAAGCTCGCCGAACTGGACCTCCTCACCGCGCAGGACGGCGCACCGCCACTGCTCCTCCTCGACGACGTCTTCTCGGAGCTCGATCCGGACCGCCGAGCCCATCTCGTGCGGCGGATCGCGGCCCTGCCGCAGACGTTCGTCACGACGACGACGCCCGCCGACCTCGATCCGACGCTCGTCGCCGCGGCGACCGCGTGGGCCGTCGTGCCGGACGCGGCCGGCGCCCGCCTCGTCGCAGCCGGCAGCGGCGTGCGATGACCGGCCGGCGCCGTCCGATGACCCGGATCGGGGACCTGCTGCCGGGCGCCGCTCGCGGCCTCGGCCTCGAGGAGGAATTGCGCCTCTCGCGGGCGATGGCGACGTTCGAGGCGATCGTGGCCGAGCGCGTGCCGGCTGCCGCCGGCGCCTGCCGCGTCATCCGGATCGAGGGGTTCGCCCTCGTCGTCGAAGCCGACGCTCCGATCGTCGCCCAGGAGTTGCGGCTGCGCGCCGACGAGCTCCTCGCGGCCTTCGCCGGCGCACCGGCGGGCGTCGGGGCCAGGGAGCTCCGGGTTCATGTCCGGCGCGGAGGTCCCCGCGTATAATCCCGGCACCTGCCAGCCGCTCGGCTTCGCGGGCGCGCGACTCGATCGAATTGGGATCAGCGCCCGACGTCCTGCCGCCCATCGATCAACGGCGACTACCCGAACACGAGAGGCCCGCATGGCCGTCCGCCTCCAGATGAAGCTTGGCGTCATCGCCGAGCCGGAACGCGTCATCGACTCGCCCGACACCGTCGTGGTGGTCGAGCCGAGCGTCGGCTCCGTGGCCCGCTCGAAGGGCAACCTCTACCTGATCGTCACCTCGACGATCGCGAGCCAGCGGGCGCAGGAGGCGACCCAGCTCGCCGCGGAGACGATCCGGAGCGAGTACTACTACGATGAGTCGGCCGGGATCCGGGTCTGTCTCGTCAAGGCGATCGCCGCCGCGAACAAGCGGCTCATGCACCAGCGCGAACGCCTCAGCCTCCAGGGCGACGGCACGAACGGCCCGATCGGGATCGGGGTCGCCGTCGTCCGTGGCAACGAGCTCTACGTCGGGACCATCGGACCGGCCGAGGCGTACCTGATCCGCCAGGCTCGCCTCTCGACGCTGCCCGACCCGCACCGCGAGCGCGGCCTGCCGACCCGCGACCTCGAGCCCGACGTCTGGCGCGGCGAGATCTCGGTCGGCGACTCGCTCGTCCTGATCTCGCCGAACGTCATGGCCCGGCTCGGCCCCGACGAGCTGAAGGACGCGATGGTCACGCTTCACCCGCAGCCGGCGATGGAGCACCTCCACCACCGGTTCGTGGCGTCCGATGGCTCGGCGAGCGACGCCATGATCGCGATCGAAGCCACCGAGGTCGCGTCGACCCAGAAGTCCCGGACGCTCGTTCCCGTCCGCCCGGCCGAGCCGCTGGCGGGCGCTCCGGACCGCTCGCCGATCCCGCTCGCCGACAACGTCACCGACGGCGTGGCGGCCGTTCAGGCGTCGGCCGTCCGGGCCCGGGCGGCGGCCGGCGGCGCGTTCGAGCGCCTCGTCGTTCGCGTCCAGGAGGTCATGCCCCGCCGCCGGGCCGCCTACCGGCGGGTGACCCCGGCTGCCGCGAAGCGCGAGATGCAGCGCAGGGCGGCGATGGCCGTCCTCGCGCTCGTCGTCGTGTCGGGCGGCCTGTTCACGGTCGTCTGGGCGGTCGGCGGCCAGGGCAGCGGCCGCGACCTGGCCTCGCTGACCGTCGGCGAGGCGGCGTTGCGGACGGCCCGCCAGAACCTCGACGAGGTCTTCGGTCCGGGCGTCGACCTCGTCGACGGCGACCCGCCGAAGGCACTCGAGCTCCTGACCGAGGCCTACGAGGCACTCGAGGTCGCCGCCACCAACCGCGTGCCGAACTCGACGATCGCACCGCTCCGAGCCGAGGCGGTCGCCGGCCTCGACCGCCTCTACGGGGTCGTGCCGGTTGCGGCCGCCACGATCATCTCGTTCGAGGGCCTGGAGGTCCCGATCGACATCCGGGAGATGGTCGTCGGCCCGAACGACCTGCCGTACGTGCTCGACGCCGCGACGAAGACGGTCTTCCGGATCGACCTGCGGGAGAAGACCGCGACGGCGATCTTCCGCGACGGGACGAAGGCGGCCGGCTCGGTCGAGGCGGCGCCCAAGCTCATGGCGTTCGGCGGCACGCGGGATCTCCTCATCGTCGACACCGCGAACGTGCTGTGGCGCTGGCGGCCGGCCGACGACTCGGGGCTCGGCACCACGACGAAGGTCCGGGTCGCGGACTCCGCGAGCTGGGGCGACGACATCCGGGCGATCGGGACGTTCCTGCGGAACGCGAGCGCGGGGCTCTACAACCTCTACGTCGTCGACCCGTCCGAGGAACAGATCATCTACTACACCGCCGCCCCCGACGGCAGCGGCTACCCCGCCGACCACATCCCGCGGCTCGCCGTCGACCGCGACGTCTCGAAGGTCGCGGACCTGCTCATCGACGGCGACATCTTCATCACCGATGACGGCACGATCGTCCGCTTCGTCGACGGACGGGCCGAGGGATGGTCGGCCGATCCGCCGAGCGACGGGCTGCTCCGCGATGCACCGTCGTATTCGCTCCTGGCGTCGGCCACCGACAAGCGGGTCGGGCTCCTCTACGCGTACGACCGGGCCAGCGCCCGCGTCATCGCCCTCGACAAGGCGAAGGGCACATACGTCGAGCAATACCGCCTGGCCGGCGGGCTCGAGGGCTGGGAGGACCTCCGCGGCATGTACGTCATAGCGCCGATCGAGGAGGACGCACCCGCGACGCTCGTCTGGGCGACGCAGGACGCGGTCTACTCGTCGGTCCTCGAAGCGGTTCCCGACGTCCCGCCCCGGACGCCGGCGCCCTCGGCCTCGGGCTCGGCCGATCCGGCGGCTTCGGGCGCGTCGGCGGCGCCGAGCGAGGGCTCGGCCGCCCCGGCTCCGTGATCCCGCTCCGCGACGCGAATCCCATCCGACGCACGCCGGTCGTCACGATCGGGCTCATCGTCGCCTGCGTCGTCGCCTTCGCCTACAGCCTGGGCGCCGAGACGAACGGCGGACCGAGCGGGATCGAACGGCTCTTCTTCGAGTTCGGCCTGATCCCGGCCCAGCTGCTCGCCGAGTGGGACGCCGGCCGGGCGCCCGGCGAGGAGACGCTCACGGTGTTCTCGAGCATGTTCCTTCACGCGAACCTGCTCCATCTCGGCGGCAACATGCTCTACCTCTGGATCTTCGGCAACAACATCGAGGACCGCTTCGGGCGGCTCGCATTCGTCTTCTTCTACCTCCTCGGCGGGGTGGCGGCCGCGGCGGCCCAGGTGGCGATCGAGCCGGGCTCGGAGGTGCCGATGATCGGGGCATCCGGCGCGGTGTCGGCGGTCCTCGGGGCCTACCTCGTCCTGTTCCCCCGAGCGCGGATCCTGTCGCTCGTCTTTCTCGGCTTCTTCTACCAGCTCATCGAGGTGCCGGCCCTCGTCGTCCTGGGGCTGTGGTTCCTGCTCCAGCTGATCGACGGAATCGGCTCGCTCGGCCTCGCCGGAACCGAAGGCGGCGGGGTCGCGTTCTTCGCCCATATCGGCGGATTCGTCGCCGGCGTCGTCCTCGCGATCGCATTCCGGGGGCTCCGGGCGGGCCGGCCGCTCCCCTCGAGCGTGGGATAATCGGGCCATGGCCAGCGAGGAGCCGCTCCCCGGATCGAAGCTCGTCGAGATGGTCGTCGAGAGCGTCCGCGTCCACATGCTGTCGAGCCGCCACGTCGTGATCCTCAAGGATTCGGAAGGCGATCGCTATCTCCCGATCTGGATCGGGCCCTGGGAGGCGAGCGCGATCGCGATGAAGCTCCAGGGCCTCTCGCCGGACCGGCCGCTGACGCACGACCTCTTCGCGGCGGCGCTCGAAGGCCTCGGCGTGCGGGTCGACCGAGT
Organism: Candidatus Limnocylindrales bacterium; assembly: GCA_035759195.1. Classification (GTDB taxonomy): domain Bacteria; phylum Chloroflexota; class Limnocylindria; order Limnocylindrales; family CSP1-4; genus CF-46. Next base: position 1,409 of record DASTVH010000302.1, on the reverse strand, counting down.
CGTCATCTCGACGCTCGCCGAGGAGACCTTCCACGCCCAGCTCCACCTCGAGCAGGGCGGGCGGCTGATCGAGGTCGATTCGCGGCCGTCGGACGCGCTCGCCCTCGTCGTCCGTTCCGGCGGCCGGATCTTCGCCGCCGAGGCGGTCCTCGAGCAGGCCGCCCTCGGTGCCGACGGCGGCGCAGAGGAAGGCGGCGGCGAGGGGATCGCGCTCGAGTCCACCGGGGAGCAGATCGTCGACCCCCGGCTCGACGTCTTTCGGGAGTTCGTCAACTCGCTCGACATCGACCCGGGCACGGGAGAGGGCCGGACCTCCTCGGGGAGCTGAGTCCCCGCCGGACGCCGAATCAGCCGGCGAGGACCGGCGTCCCGCGGCGCAGCGCCCGGGCCCGGTCGGCCCACATCCGGAGTCGGAGCAGCCAGAAGTCGCGGACGGCTCGCAGGACGACGCTCGGCCTGGCGCCGGTCGGCGAGCCCGCGGTCCGGGGATGGTGGGGGACGCCGACCTCGACGACCGTCCGGCCGGCCGCCGCCAGCTTGATGAGCAGCTCGGCCGAGAAGAACGCGCCGCCCGACTCCACCGCAAGGCCCTCGAGCGCCTCGCGGCGGAACAGCTTGCAGGCGCAGTCGACGTCGCGGACCCGGAGGCCGAAGAAGATCCGGTTCGCGAGCCGATATGCCCTCGCGTAGAGGGTCCGGATCGGCGGGTCTGCTCGTCTGATCCGATAGCCCGCGACGACGTCGGGCCCATCGGGCGCGGCGAGGCGCTCGGTGAGGCGGCCGACGTCTTCGACCCGGAACTGGCGGTCGCCATCCGTGAAGGCGACGAGCTCGTGGCGGGCGGCCCGGAAACCCGACAGGAGCGCCGCGCCGTAGCCGCGGTTCGTCGGGTGGTGGATCGCCCGGACGACGTCTGGGTGGGCGGCGGCCAGCTCGTCGGCGATCGCGCCGGTCGCGTCGCGCGAGCCGTCGTCGACGACGATGATCTCGAAGGCGTCGGCCAGCCGCGGCAGCGTTTCGAGGGCCTCCTCGACGAGGCCCCGCACGTTCGCTTCCTCGTTGTGGGCCGGGAAGAAGTACGACAGCCGGGGAACGGGGGTCGTCACCGGGCGTCCGCCCCGGACGCCGGCGGCGTGACCCGGAAGACATTGCCGGCGATCGGCGAGGCGAGCGGGGTGAGCGTATAGCGGGTGTGAAGCATCGCCAGCTCGGCGGCGTCGACTCGGATCGCGTAGACGGGCCGGCCGGCCGCGAGGCTACCGTCGATCACGTCGGTGATGTCTCCCAGCTGCTGATCGAGTCGGGTGCGGTCGTCGGCGACGAAGACGTCCGGCCGCCGGCCCTCGATGTGTTGTGCGTACCATAACGAGGTCGAGTAACTCCACCAGCTGACAACGACGGCGTTCGGC
>DASTVH010000301.1:0-2462 GCA_035759195.1 Candidatus Limnocylindrales bacterium | reverse complement strand
CGCCGGCAGCGGCGAAAAATCAGCCGCCCGCAGTTACCCGAGGCGCGTAGGGTGGTCCCGCATCCCACGCCGCCGCCGCGTAGCACCACCCGGGTTGGTGAACGAGGGTTCCGCGTCCGGAAACTTCACCCCCACTTCTGGCCGCCGAGCGTCATCCCGACCGCCATGAGCGCGATGAGCAGGGCGATCGCCCCGACCATCGCGAGCGGGCTTCCGATGAACCGGACCGCCAGCGGCCGGTCGGTCCCGGCCTGCCACCTCGAACGCATCGTCGGCACTCCGGCGGGGCCGAACGCCACCCCGAGGAGGAGGCCCGCGACGAGCCCGCCGATGTGGGCGATGTTGTCGACGAAGCCGAGCGAGAAGCCGATGAGCACGTTGATGACGATGAGCGTTCCGATCTGGCTCAGGAGGGCCCGGCCGCGCCGATCGATCATCGGCAGGTGCAGCCGCGAGGCGGCGAACAGCACGCCGAACATCCCGAAGATCGCGCCCGAGGCGCCGACGCCGAACCCGGCATCGCCGAGGGCATAGGTCGCGATCGAGCCGCCGGCTGCCGCCACGACGTAGAAGCCGACCATCCGTACCGAGCCGTAGATCTGCTCCACGAGCGGACCGCAGATGTAGAGCGCGTACATGTTGAAGCCGAGGTGCATCAGGGCGAACGGGAACCCGGCCTCGAATCCGCCGTGGACGAGGGTGACCGTCCAGATCCGCCAGAACTGCCCACCCGCGATCGCCTCCTTGTCGAGTGACAGGAGGTTGTAGATGAGCTGGCTGTCGGCCGGGCTCGCGATCATCGCGGTCAGCGAGATCGCCGCAGTCAGGCCGATGATCGCGTACGTCGCGATCGGCAGGACGCTGCCCCGGCCGCGGGCGAAGTACCGCCGCGACGCGCGGACGTTGCCTGTCTCCTTGGCCAGCCAGCCGAGTCGGTTCGCGATCTCGGGTTTGTCGGCGACGGGCGCCCGCCGGTCTGCCTCGCGATAGGCGAGGATCGCGCCCTGCAGATCGCCCTCGCGCACGCGGGCGGCCGCGATCTCCCGCCAGGCGTAGTACGTCGATGCGGTCTCGGGCAGCTGGAGGACCGCCTCCCAGGTCACGAGCGCGCCGGCCTCGTCGTCCATCCGGTAGCGGCTCTGGCCGGCGCCCAGCAGCGCCGCGGCGGTCACCTCGGGGTCGTCGAAGCCGATCACCCGGCGGTAGTGGAGGAACGCCTCCTGGAAGTCGCCGGCCGCGAGCAGCTCGGCACCGCGATCGAGGAGCAGCCGCGCCTCGTCGCGAGAGAGCGGCCCGTCGGTCTCGAGGCTGGCGGGCCGGCCGGTCGTCGGGGAATCGTCCATCCGGCCCGACGATACAGGAGCCGCCGCTAGACTTGCCCGGCATGTGCGGTCGGTTCACCCAGCAGCGGCCGGCGTCGGAGCTTGCCGAGATCTTCTCCGCCGAGCCGCTCGTCGACGATCCGGGTCCGCGCTACAACGTCGCCCCGACCGACGACGCGCTCGTGGTCGTCCAGCGCGAAGAGCGGCGGGCCGTGACCGCCTATCGCTGGGGGCTGATCCCGCACTGGGCCGAGAACGCCAAGGTCGGATCGCGGATGTTCAACGCCCGGGCCGAGACGCTGACCTCGAGCCCCGCCTTCCGCGACGCGCTGCGGCGCAAGCGCTGCCTCGTGCCGGTCGATGCGTTCTACGAGTGGCGCCGCGAGGGCGCCGTCCGCCAGCCCTACACGATCGCCCGCGCCGACGGGCGGCCACTCGTCCTGGCCGGACTCTGGTCGGGCTGGCGGGACCCGGCGACCGAGACGGTTCGCCGGACGTTCACGATCGTCACCACTCGCCCGAACGACACCATCGCCGAGCTCCACGACCGGATGCCGGTGATCCTCGATGACGCCGCCTGGCCGATCTGGCTCGATCCGGGGCAGTCCGAGTCCGGCGAGCTCCTCGCGATGCTCGAGCCCGACGATCGCGTTGAGCTTGTCCTGCGTCCGGTCAGCCGGCTGGTCAACGACGTTCGGAACGACGGGCCGGAGCTCGTGGTGCCGATCGCGGGCTGATCGCGGGCTGATCCCGGTCTGATGCCCCGTCGCCGACTCCCCCGTCAGGCGTCCGTCGCGGAGGTCCAGCCGGTGCCGCTCGACGCGGCCGCGAACGCTTCGGCCGGCGGCTCCCCGCGTTCGAGGCGCGCCGCATACTCGGCGACGACCCGGGCGAAGGTGCCGTCAGGATCATCGGCCTGGGCTTCGAGGACCGTCGCCTCCGGCCCGAGGGCTGTCGGCGGTGTCTCCCCTGCGCCGATGATCACGACGAGCGCCGCCCCGGCCCAGCGGGCGGCGGCGGCCGCAGCCTCGAGTGCGTCGGAAGCGAGGGGCTCGGCGGTCACGATCGCGCGATACTCCGGGATGTAGCGGAGCGCCAGCCCGATGTCGGCCGCGTCGAGCGGGGCTCCCTGCGGCGGCG
>DASTVH010000300.1:0-6397 GCA_035759195.1 Candidatus Limnocylindrales bacterium | reverse complement strand
CCGTCCGCGGTTGCACTCGCCGGCGCGGAGGTCGAGCTGGCGCAGGTCAATCAACGCGAACGCCGCCTCGCCGCGTTGTTGCGACCCCTTGCCGCCGACTACGACGACATCCTCCTCGACTGCCCGCCCTCTCTCGGCCTCCTCACCGTCAACGCCCTGACCGCCGCCGACGCGGTCCTTATCCCGCTGCAGTGCGAGTACTACGCGCTCGAAGGACTCACCCAGCTGATTGCCACGGTCAACCTGGTCCGCGACCACCTCAACCCACGCCTCGAGATCAAGGGCGTCGTGCTCACGATGTACGACGGCCGTACGAACCTGTCGGCGGACGTCGCCAGCGAAGCCCGGCGATACCTGGGTTCCGCCGTATTCGACACGGTCGTACCACGGAGCGTCCGCCTCTCCGAGGCACCCAGCTACGGCCTCCCGATCGCGTTCCATGGCCCCGAGTCGAAGGGTGCCGGGGCGTACCGGGCGCTGGCAGCCGAATACGGCCGTCGCAATGGCAATCGTTCCTCATCGGCGCACGCCGGTACGCACGACGCGACCGACGCGACGGCTGCGGCGCCCGTCCCGGCGTCAGTCGCGGGCGCACCCCGATGACCGTGCGTCCCGACCGCCAGCATGGACTCGGCCGCGGGCTGGCCGCGCTCATCCCCCAGCGGGCCCACGCCCCCGGCAGCACGGAGATCCCCCTCGAGCGCATCCGCACGAACCCGCGGCAGCCGCGGCAACGGATCGACGAGGCGGAGCTGGAAGCGCTCGCGGCGAGCATCCGCGAGCACGGCGTCCTCCAGCCGATCCTCGTGACCGAGACGATCGACGGCTACCAGCTCGTGGCGGGCGAGCGGCGCTTCCGCGCCGCCGGGCTCGCGGGCCTCGAACGAATTCCGGCAATCGTCCGCCAGCTCGCCGATCGTGAGCACCTGGAGCTGGCCCTCGTCGAGAACCTCCAGCGCGAGGATCTCGGGCCGATCGAGGAGGCCCAGGCGTTCCGGGCCCTCGTCGACGAGTTCGGGCTGTCCCAGGAGGACATCGCCGTCCGCGTCGGCCGGGCCCGATCGACGATCGCCAACACGCTGCGCCTGCTCGACCTCGACCCGCGCGTTCAGGCCGCCGTCGTCGATCGCGAGATCAGCGAGGGCCACGCCCGGGCAATCGGCGGCCTCCCGGCCGAGCAGCAGGCACGGGTGCTCGAGACCGTCGTCGAGCAGCAGTTCTCCGTCCGCCAGACCGAGGAGCTCGTGCGCCGGCTCCGTGAGCCTCGGCCGCTCGTCGCGCCGGACGAGCGAGCGCCCGCCCGCCGCGATCCGGACCTGGAGAGGGTCGAAGAGGACCTCCGACGCTCGCTCGGCACGAAGGTCACCCTCGCCCGTTCCCGGCGTGGCGGCCGGATCATCATCGAGTACTACAGCGACGAGGAGCTCGAACAGCTCTACGATCGCCTGATCGGAGGACCCGCGTGACCGAGGAAGCCACCCGACCCGTCGTCACCGGAGGCAACGGCTCCGGCAGCCGCAGGTCGAAGGCACGCCCGGGGTCCGACTACACGGCGGCCAGCATCCAGGTCCTCGAGGGCCTCGAGGCGGTTCGCCGGCGGCCGGGCATGTACATCGGCTCGACCGACGAACGGGGCCTCCACCACCTCGTCTGGGAGGTGGTCGACAACTCGATCGACGAGGCGATGGCCGGCCACGCCTCGACGATCCTTGTGACGATCGAGCCGGATGGCACCGTCGTCGTCCAGGACGACGGGCGCGGCGTGCCGGTCGGCAAGCACTCGACCGGCAAGGACGCGCTCGAGGTCGTTCACACGGTACTTCACGCCGGCGGCAAGTTCGGCGGTGGCGGCTACAAGGTGTCGGGCGGCCTTCACGGCGTCGGCGTCAGCGTCGTCAACGCGTTGTCCGAATGGATGCGCGTGGAATCCGCCCGCGACGGGTCGGTGTACGCCCAGGAATACATCCGCGGCAAGCCGACGACGCCCGTCCGCAAGATCGGCCCGGCGAACGGACGGCGGGGCACGCTGACCCGCTTCCGAGCCGATCCCGAGATGTTCACGACGATCGAGTACTCGTTCGAGGCGATCACCCAGCGACTCCGCGAGTCGGCCTACCTGACCAAGGGCGTCTGGATCACGCTTCGCGACGAGCGGATCGATCGCGAGCGGTCGTTCTACTTCGAGGGCGGTCTCGTTTCCTTCGTCCGGCACCTCAACCGGAACAAGGAGGCACTCCACAACCGGCCGATCTACTCCGAGAAACGCGAAGGCACGACGATGGTCGAAGTCGCCCTTCAGTACAACGACACGTACACGGAGAACGTCCTCGCGTTCGCGAACAACATCAACACGATCGACGGGGGCACGCACGTCACGGGCTTCCGGGCGGCGCTGACGGGCTCGCTCAACGACTGGGCCCGGCGGGCCGGAATCCTCAAGGATTCCGACCCCAACCTCTCGGGCGACGACGTCCGCGAGGGCCTGACCGCCGTCATCAGCGTCAAGCTGACCGACCCGCAGTTCGAGGGGCAGACGAAGGCCAAACTCGGCAACGCGGAGGTAAAGGGTCAGGTCCAGACGGCCGTGAGCGAGGCGCTCGGCCAGTATCTCGACGAGAACCCGGCCGACGGGCGCCGGATCATCGAGAAGTGCCTCACGGCGGCGCGCGCCCGCGAGGCGGCCCGCAAGGCCCGCGACCTCGTCATTCGCAAGGGTGCGCTCGACGGCCTGTCGCTCCCTGGCAAGCTGGCCGACTGCCAGGAGCGGGATCCGGCGCGCAGCGAGCTCTACATCGTCGAGGGCGATTCGGCCGGCGGCTCGGCCAAGCAGGGTCGCGACCGCCGCTTCCAGGCGGTGCTGCCGCTGCGCGGCAAGCTCCTCAACGTGGAGAAGGCGCGCCTCGACAAGATCGTCGCGAGCGAGAACGTCCGGCCCCTGATCATCGCTCTCGGGGCCGGGATCGAGGGGATCGGCGACAGCTTCGACCTCTCGAAGCTGCGCTACCACCGGATCATCATCATGACCGACGCCGATGTCGACGGAGCGCACATCCGAACGCTCCTGCTGACGTTCTTCTACCGCCACATGCCGCAGGTGATCGACGCCGGTTACCTCTACATCGCGCAGCCGCCGCTCTACCGGATCAGCACCGGCAAGGTGACCCGCTACGCGCAGAGCGAACAGGAGCGCGAACGAATCATCAAGGAGTTCAACGTCAAGAACCTCTCGGTTCAGCGGTTCAAGGGCCTCGGCGAGATGAACGCCGACCAGCTCTGGGACACGACCATGAACCCCGAGACGCGAACGCTCCTCCGCGTCGACAGCGAGAACGCCGCGGCAGCGGACGAGATGTTCACGATGCTCATGGGCGAGAAGGTCGGTCCCCGCAAGGACTTCATCAAGACCGAAGCGCGCAAGGTTCGCAACCTTGACATCTGAGACCGGGACGCCCGGGTTCGGGACGGCCGAGCCCGACGACGAGATCGTCTTCGACCCCCACAACTGCTTCGCCTGCGGCTCGTTGAACGTCCAGGGCCTCCAGCTCGATCTCCACTTCGGTGGCGATCGCTGCTGGACGGAGCTCGCGATCCCGACCCGATTCCAGGGCTGGGACGGAATCGTCCACGGCGGCATCGTCGCGACGATCCTCGACGAGGTCATGGCCTGGTCGCTCGTGGACCACGACAACTGGGGTCTCACGGCACGGCTGAGCGTCGAGTTCAAGCGACCGGTGCCGCTCGAGCGGACGATTCGAGGCGAAGGCTGGGTCGTCGACGTCCGCCGCCGGGTGATCCGGGCGGAAGGGCGGATCGTCGACGCGGCCGGCGGCCAGGTCCTCGCAACCGCCGAGGCGACCTACGTGGCGGCAGCCGACGACCGCAAGCAGGAGCTCAAGGAGCGCTACGGCTACCGGCGAGTGGCGCGGTCACTCGCCCGCTCCGCCGACGGATCCGGCCGCCCGGTCCGGGAGCCCGTCGCGCGATGACCACGGTCGCGCCGAGCAGCCCCACGACCGAACGGGCGATCGCCTTCGTGGCGTCGCGCCGCGACCGGGCCGAGGCCCTCGGGCAGGACCTTGCCGAGCATCTCGACGACCCCGCGGCGTTCGCCACCGCGCTCCGGACAGCCTTCGTCGAGCTGGCCGATCCGGACTACGCCGACGGCCAGCGGCGGGTCGCGCCGGGGATCGGGCCGGTCCTGGGCGTCCGCGGACCGCTCCTCGGGGCCGTCCAGCGTGGCTTCCGGAAGGCCACGCGTCGGGAGCGCACGAGCACATGGCTCTTCGTCGCCGACCGGCTTCTCCGGATGCCCGAGATGGAGCTCCGCTGGTTCGCCTTCGGTCTGCTCGAGCGAACGATCGGCGACGAGCCCGAGCGAACCTGGCAACTGGTCCGTCGGGCGGCCCGCGAGGCCGGCGACTGGATCACGATCGACTCGCTGGCCCGGGTCGCCGGCCTGGGCATCCTCAACGAGCCGTATCGCTGGGCCGAACTCGAGCAGCTCGTCTATTCCCCATCCCGCTGGGAACGCCGGCTCGTCGGTAGCACCGTCGCCTCGATCCCGTTCATCGACCGCCGCGCCGGCCGCGAGCCGATCGTCACCCGGAACGGCCTCGACCTCGTCGGGCAGCTCGTCGGGGATGCCGAGCCGGACGTTCAGAAGGCACTGTCCTGGGCGCTTCGCAGCCTCATCCGGGTCGACGCGGCCGCGGTCACGACCTTCAGCCGCGGGGAAGCGGAACGCGCAGCCGCGACCGGCGACGGCCACCGAGCCTGGGTCGTGCGCGACACGCTTCCCAAGCTCGACCCCGCCGCGGCAGAGCCGATCCGCAGCCGCATCGCCTCGATCCGGCGGCGTCCCGGCGCGCCCTCCACGTCGTCCGCCGCGGAGGCGGCGGAGCGGTTCGGCGGCGGCATGCTCGGCCGCCCACAACCCGAACCACCACTGGCATGACCAAACGAACGATCGTTAGGGAGCCTCGACCGTGACCGACGACCTCGGCGACGTCCGCGCCATCCGCATCGAGGACGAGATGCGGGTGAGCTATCTCGATTACGCGATGAGCGTGATCGTCGCGCGCGCCCTGCCCGACGTCCGCGACGGCCTCAAGCCGGTCCATCGCCGGATCCTCTACACGATGGGCGAGATGGGCCTCTCGGCCACGAGCTCGTACCGGAAGTGCGCGGCGATCGTCGGCGAGGTGATGGGCAAGTACCACCCGCACGGCGACGTGGCCCTGTACGACGCGCTCGTGCGGCTCGCCCAGGACTTCTCGATGCGGTACCCGCTCGTCGACGGCCAGGGCAACTTCGGCAGCGTCGACGGGGACAGCGCCGCGGCGATGCGCTACACCGAGGCCCGCCTGACCGCGATTGCCGCCGAGATGCTCGACGACATCGACAAGGACACGGTCGACTTCGCCGACAACTATGACGGGACCCAGCGCGAGCCGTCGGTCCTGCCGGCCCGGCTGCCGAACCTCCTGGTCAACGGCAGCTCCGGCATCGCGGTCGGCATGGCCACGAACATCCCGCCCCACCACCTCGGGGAGATCTGCGACGCGACGGTCGCCCTCATCGACCAGCCGGAGATCACCTCCGACGAGCTGTGCGAGTTCGTCAAGGGCCCGGACTTCCCGACCGGCGGCACGATCTACCGCTTCGACCAGCAGCGGAACGTCATCTCCGGCGAGTGGGAGACGGTCGACGCGATCCGCCAGATGTACGCCCATGGGCGCGGCCGAGTCGTGATGCGGGCGCAGGTCGCCTTCGAGGAGGTCCGCGGCGAACGGATGGCGATCATCGTGAGCGAGCTGCCGTACCAGGTGAACAAGGCGTCGCTCCTCGAGAAGATCGCCGATCTCGTCAAGGACAAGAAGATCGACGGGATCAGCGACCTACGGGACGAGTCGGATCGCGACGGGATGCGGATCTACATCGAGATCAAACGCGACTTCAACCCGCACAAGGTCCTCAACAACCTCTTCAAGCACACGCCGATGCAGCTGGCGTTCAACATGAACATGCTGGCGCTCGTCGACGGCCAGCCCCAGACGCTGCCCCTCAAGTCGGTCCTCCAGCACTACGTCGACCACCGCCGCGACATCGTCCGCCGCCGGACCGAATACGACCTCGCCAAGGCCCAGGCCCGGGCCCACATCCTCGAGGGCCTCAAGATCGCCCTCGACAACCTCGACGCCGTGATCAAGACGATCCGCGAGTCGGCCGACGTCGAGCTGGCCAAGTCGAACCTGATGTCGCGGTTCGACCTGTCGGACCTCCAGGCCCAGGCGATCCTCGACATGCGGCTCGCCCGCCTGGCCGCCCTCGAGCGCAAGAAGATCGAGGACGAGTACCTCTCGGTGATCCAGCTCATCGCGGAACTCGAGGACATCCT
>DASTVH010000299.1:0-5869 GCA_035759195.1 Candidatus Limnocylindrales bacterium | reverse complement strand
GGTTGGTCAAGCGAAGTCGGCGGCGGGCAGCCGTCCTACCAGTCATCACGGAGCTGGTAGACACGAACCAGACGCCGGATAGCGCGCCGTGCGGCCGCGCGATCCACGAGCGCGTTTCCCGGGACCGCGCTGGAAAGACGGCCGCAATCGTTGCTGCGTGGCGCGCGAGGACGGCACGATTACCCTTCGTCCCGGCGACCACGAGGAGCTTCGCAACATGCTGTGGCTTCCAGCCGAGCTGAGTCGAAGCCAGGGCGGGTATGACGCGGGACTTCCGTGAGAGCGACGCGAGCAGATCCTGGAGGTCGGTCAGGGTCGCCTTGACCTCCACGATGAGGAGTGTCCGTTCGGCGGCGTGCCACGCGAGGATGTCGACCGACCCGCGGTCACCGTAATGATTGAACGTGAACTCGGGCACGATTTCCCACCCGGCTTTCGCCAGCTCGCGCACGACGTGATCGACGAGCGAAGCGTGAGCGCGGTCCAGCAGCCGGTCCCCCTGGCCACCACGCCACCATGCCTCGACGCCGATCGACACGTCGAGGACGACGGCGACTCGGCGTAGTTTGCGAAGGCCGACCGACTCGAGATTGCCGGCCTCGAGCCGAGAGACGAGTCCCTGCCCTACGCCGGCCTTCAGGGCACGTCGACCTGGCGGAGTCCCAGGTGCTGCCGCACGGAGCGCAGCAGCCGCCCGACCCGACGATCGTCCACCGGGCCATCGTCCCAGCCGCCGCTCGTCGGGCGCTCACCTGGCGCTCACCGAGCGCTTGGCGCCCGCTCACCGCGCGCTTACCGGGTAATCCGCCGATAAGTGCCGGCAGCGAGGATGACGCCATGACCACGCTCGTCGGGCGCCTCCTGGATCTGGCGCTCCCTGCCCGCTGCCCGGGCTGCGGCGCGGAGGGTCCGCCGATCTGCGCCCGGTGCCTGCCCGCGCTCGATGCTCGCCTCGACGTCCCGGCCGGGATCGCGATCGGGCTGCCGTCTGACGTGCCGCCGCCGCTCCTCCAGCTCGAGTGGTGCGCCCCGTTCTCCGGGCTCGTCCGCCGCGCGCTGCACGAGCTCAAGTACGCCGGGGAGCAACGACTCGCCGTTCCGCTGGGAGCGGCGATCGCCCGCCGCTGGCGGCGGGTCGGGGCCGGCGGCGACGTCCTCGTCCCGGTCCCGGTCCACGCCGATCGGGCCCGCCGCCGCGGCTACGACCAGGCCGAGCTCATCGCCCGGGCCGCGGCCGGAGCCCTCGCTCTCCCCTGTGCGCCGATCCTCGAGCGGACGCGGTCGACGACCGCCCAGTTCGATCTCGATCGGAGTGCTCGCGCGACGAACGTCCAGGGCGCCTTCGCCCTCCGACCCGGCGGGCCACCAGCGGCGCTCCGGGGCCGCTGGGTCGTCCTCGTCGACGACGTCGTGACGACGGGCGCGACGCTGTCGGCCTGCGCCGAGCCGCTCCTCGAGGCCGGCGCGATCGGCGTCTCGGCGGTCACCGTGGCCCGCGAACGATGAGAACGACACGACCGGAATCGCCCGACCTCTGGTCGGATCGGCACTCCGGCCGGCCGGGACCCCCGGTGTAGAATCGAAGCCTCGGCCGGCCGCTCGGGCCCGCCCGAGCCCGGTCCGGAACCCGCGTCGAGGGAGGCTCCGCCTCCCGGGAGGTGAGCGTGAGGACGATCGTCAAGGGGAAGAACTTCGAGGTCCCCGACCGCGTTCGCGCCTATGCCGAACGCAAGCTTCACCGCCTCGAGCGGATGCTGGACGACCGGACCGATGCCCTCGTCGAGCTGTCGGTCGAGCAGCACCGCAGCGCCGAGGACTCCCACATCGTCGAGGTCACGCTCGTGATCGACGGCCGGACGCTGCGGACGCACGCCGCCGCCGTGAGCCACCGGGCCGGGGTCGACGAGGTCGTCGACAAGCTCGAACGACGGGCGGTCGACCATCGCGAGAAGCCGCGCATCCGGGCCCGCCCGATCGAGGAGAAGCAGATCCTCGCGAAGATCGCCGACGGAACGGCGAGCGACGAGCGGGAGACGCGGATCGTCAAGACGAAGCGGTTTGCGATCGAGCCGATGTTCGAAGAGGACGCCGAGGCCCGGATGAACGAGCTCGGCCATCAGTTCTTCGTCTTCGTCAACGCCGAGAACGAGCGGATCAACATCCTCTACCGACGGCGCGACGGCGACCTCGGCCTCATCGAACCGATCGTCGCCGGCGACTACACCCCCGGACGACCGACGAAAGCGGGATCGCGCCGGAACGGCCAGTACTGACCGTCCGAACGGCTGGGCGACGGGCGAGGAGCAACCGGCCCGTCGGCTAGGATGATCAGGATGCTCCCGGACGGACGGCGCCTCGGCGTCCACCTGCCCCTCGGCGCCGGCATGGTGCGGGCGGTCGAGCGCGCCCGCGAGATCGGGGCGAGCGCGATCCAGATCTTCGGCGACAACCCGACCGCCTGGCGCCGCCGGGCCGGGCCGCCTCGCGAGCAGGACGCCTTCCGGAACCTGCTGGTCGAGTACGACATCTCTCCGGTGGCGATCCACGCCGCGTACCTGATCAACCTCGCCGGACCCGACGAGGACTTCTACGAGCGGTCCATCGCGATGCTGACCCACGACCTCCGGGCGGCCCCCGGGTTCGGGGCCCGCTTCGTGAACGTCCATACGGGCTCCCACCGCGGCGCCGGCGTCGAGGCCGGGACCGACCGGATCGCCGACGGCGTCGCCCGCGTCCTCGAGGATGTCGACGATGGGCCGGATGCGGCGATGCTCGTCCTCGAGAACTCGGCCGGTGGTGGATTCGGGATCGGGACGACGATCGACCAACTCGCCGACATCGCCGACGCGGCCGCCGCCCGCGGCGTTCCCGATCATCGGCTCGGTTTCTGCATCGACACCGCTCACGCGTGGGGCGCGGGCTACCGCGTCTCGGATCCCGAGGTTGTCGACCGGCTGCTTGCGGACTTCGACGGGCGAATCGGCCTGGGCCGCCTCCCGATGGTCCACCTGAACGACACCCGCTCCGAGCTGGGCTCCAACCACGATCGGCACCAGCACGTCGGTGCCGGGATGATCGGCGAGGCGGGGATGACCTACCTGCTCCGCCACCCGCTGCTCCGCCACGCGGCGTATTACCTCGAGACACCGGGGATGGACGAGGGCTACGACGCGATCAACATCGCCCGGGCCCACGCCCTCGCGGCCGGTCGAGCGCTCGACCCCCTCCCGCCCGGCGCGCTGACCCTGCGCGGCAGCCGGGCCCGGAGCGCGCCGCCCGACGACGACGAACTGCCCGGCGAGGACGAGTCGCACCCGACGGCCGACGACGAACTCGCCGGCGACGAGCGCGTCGCCGAACGCGCGTCCGCCTGAACCGGTCGGTGCTCGCCCGCGCCCGTTCCGCGGTCGATGGGGCGACCCGCGACCTGCTCGTCGTTGTCGGCCTGCTCGTTCTCGCGGCCGCCCTGCGCTTCGTTGATCTCCCGACGCGCGGGACGTGGGACTCGGACCAGGGCAACGACATGCTCGTGCTCCGGGGCCTCGTCCTCGACGGTCGCGTGCCGCTACTGGGGCCGCCGACGTCGATCGGCGACTTCCACCACGGCGTCCTCTACTACTACCTGCTCGCGCCGGCGGCCGCCCTCACCGGTGCCGACCCGATCGGCGTCGTGGGGGCGATCGCGCTGGCCGGCGTGGCGGCAGTCGGTGTCACGTGGTGGCTCGCCCGTTCGATCGGAGGGTCGGTCGCCGCGGCGGTCGCCGGTCTCCTCATGGCGGTCTCGACGAGCGCCGTCGACGAATCGACGTTCATCTGGAATCCGAACCTCATCGCCCTCTCGAGCTCGGTCGCCCTCGCCGGCGCCTGGCGAGCCTGGACGAGCGGCCGGCCGGGCTGGTGGATCGTCGCCGCCGCCGGGGCCATCGTCACGATGCATTGCCACGTCCTCGGCACCGTCCTGCTGCCGGTCGTCGGCGGCCTCCTCGTCGCCGACATCCGCCGGCACGATCCCGGAGCGGAGCGGACCGCCCGCCTCCGGATGGCCGGGCTGGGGGCGGCCCTGCTGATCGCCAGCTACGCCCCCCTGGCGGTTCACGAGCTCTCGAACGACTTCTCCGAGACGCGGGCCGCGATCGACTTCGTCACCGGCGGCGGCGAGCCCTCCGGGACCGCCCTCCCGGCCCGGCTGGCCGTGGTCGCGATCCGCGTCCTGTCCTGGCCGCTGAGCGGGCTGATCACCGACGCACCGGTCGCCGCGCTCCTCGCCGCGGCGCTGGTCGTCGTCCTCGTCACGTGGCGGGCCCTTGCGGCGACGGGCGAGGAGCGAACGGCCGCCCGCTGGTTCGGGCTCGGGCTGGCCTGGAGCGTCGCGGCGCTGACCGTCGGGGCAAGCGGCCTGGCGAGCGTCGTCCCGGGCCTGCCGAACGACCATTACCACGCGTTCGTCGATCCGATCGTGTTCGTCGTCGTCGGCCTGGGCGCGGCGGCGATCTGGCGGTGGCGGCCGGGCCCCGGGCCCGCGGGGCGGCCGATCGCGGGTCCGGCCCTCGCGATCGCCCTCGTCGGCGCCATCGTCGCCTTCAACCTCGCCAACCAGCCGCCGCCCGTCCACCCCGACGGCGGCTGGCCGGCCGGCCGGCGGGCCGCGGATCGGGTGCTCGCGGCAGTGGGCGACCGCCCGATCGTCCTCGACAGCCTGCCCGACTTCAAGCCCGCGCACGCGCTCCGCTTCCCGCTCGTCGCCTCGGGCGCGGGCATCGTTCCGGCGGGCGGGGACGCAGCCGCGCGGGTCGTCCTCTGCGACGACCTGTTCCGCGACGCGATCGGGGCGGCCTGCGGTGGACCGGCGGAGGACGCATCGATCGGCGGCGGCGCCGTCGTCGTGAGCGAGCGCTTCGAGGCCGCGCCCGGCCGCTGGATCTCGGTCTACCTGCCCCGCTGAGAATCGCGAACGCCGGCGTCCCAGACGCCGGCGTTCGCTGTCCCCGAGACCCGGACGTGGAGGGCGATCCGGGTCGTGCCCTGGAGAAGGCGGTGGTGGTGACCTATGGACGACCCGTCCGGCTCATCGGCCGCGCCATCGGGCGGCTGCTGACGATGCGCGGAGCCGCCGACGGGGCGACGCCGGCGACGATCGGCGTGGGCGCGGAGGTCTGACGCCGAGCCGACTGCTCATGCGGTCGACCCTGCGGACTCTCGCCCGGCTGGAAGGCCCGGCCGAAGCGGCGCATCCGGACGGCGAGGTAGTACTCCATGATCTGGCGGACCTGCGGCTCGCTCAGCATGTCGTCGGCGCGGAGCGCGTACTCGACGCGGGCCGTCGGGTTCATTGCCCCGGCGCTCACGACGCCCAGGTACTGCGCGGTGTCGGCGTCCTCGCGCAGCTCACGCAGGCCGCGGGCGAGCTTCGTGGCCGTGCCGAGCGACGGCATTCGGTCGCCGCGAATCAGCCGCGAGATCGTCGAGTGATCGACGCCGGACTGCTGTGCGAGCTGGCGCTGCGACATCTTCTTGGCCTTGAGCTGTGCTCGAAGCCATTCGTTGAACGCGCGCCCGTTTTGACTGGTCATGGTCGGCTGATGCGCTCCGTGCCTCCCGTCGCCGGGATGTCCCGCGATGCAGCAACTATCCGGTCTGAAGGGGCTGGCCCTGTATCACCCATTGGTACCAGCGCCCGCACGCGGGGCCCCCGCGGCGCTCGGCGGTCGGGTGCGGTTCCGACGGGTCCGGGCCGGACCGCGGATGGGACCACCGGCGCTGTCGATGGGTACGCCGGATCGGCCGGATCGGATCCGGGGCGGCGGCGACGCCGGTTGGCTGCCCGGCGGTCCCCCGTCGCGGTCGCGGGCATCGCAATCCCTTGTCTCGT
>DASTVH010000298.1:0-4967 GCA_035759195.1 Candidatus Limnocylindrales bacterium | reverse complement strand
GGGCTGGGCGGCCGCCCCCCCGGACGGCGCGGCCGAGGGCGGTTCGGTCGGTGGCTCCGTCGGCGGTTCGGTCGGTGGCTCCGTCGGCGGTTCGGTCGGTGGCTCCGTCGGCGGTTCGGTCGGTGGCGGCTCGGACGGTTCCTCGGACGGCGACGCCGAGGGCACCTCGGTCGGGCAGGGGAGGGCGACGGCGCCGGTCGAGGGGTCGGGGGTCGGCAGAACGAACGACGGGATCACGCCACTGGCGTCCGGCGTCGGGAGCGGGAAGCAGGTCGGCGAGGGTGACGGAATGCCCTCGCAGCCGAAGCCCTCGACGAGCGCGCCCCATGAGCGCCCGTACGGGTTGTACTGGTTGTTGTAGAAGTAGACGACGCGGGTGCCGTTCACGCCGCCGGCCGTGCCGGGACCCTGGCGAGCCCTGGCCAGCCAGTCGCGGTCCGCCCGCATCCAGTTCTCGAAGCCGCGTTCGAGGCCGGCGTACTCGAGGACGGCCGAGCCGCAGACCCCTTCGGGCAGCGTCGTCGTGGGTTCCGTGCCGGCGATGAACCACTCCTCGACGGTCGGCCCGCTGCCCGACGGTCGCAGGCCGGTCCACGGGTCGACCGGCGCCCGCGTCAGGCCGTCGGGGGCGACGAAGTCGTTGACCGCCCAGGCGGCGGACGCCTCCTCGAGAAAACCCTCCCAGACGTACGTCGTGACGTCGATCGAGAAGACCGGGGCCTCGGGCGTGGAGACGTTCGTGTTGTCGCTGTTGCCGTTCCAGGCGCCGACCGCGAGCGCGAACTCACCGGCCTGTCGGCCCTCCGGCGTCGGCGGGGCGATGAACCCGTAGGCGTTGAGGTCCTTCGCGTCGTTGTTCGTGCCGGTCTTGAGGGTCGCCGGCCGGCGATCGCCGGCTTCGGTCCCGATCGCGAACTCGCCCCAGTAGGGGTTCACGTCGGGGTTCGTGTTGCCGGCCAGCATGTCGGTCACGATGAAGGCGGCCTGGGGACTGGCGGCCTGGACGCCTTCGGGCACCTCGTAGGGCGGCACGACATCCTCGCCCGCCCGGTCCTTGATCGTGAGGATCGTCGTATGGCCGATGTAGCGGCCGCCGTTGGCGAGCGTGCCGTAGGCCGTCACGAGATCGATCGGGCGGACCTCCTGGACGCCGAGTGCAAGCGAGAGTCCGGCATTCGTCGTCTCCGACTGGAACCGCATCCCGAAATCCCGCGACCGGGCGAAGACGTGTTCGGGCGAGTTGACGGCGACCGCCTTGACCGAGGGGATGTTCAGCGAGAACTGGAGCGCGTTGCGGACGCGGACCGGGCCGCGTTCGAGGTTGTCCGCGTTCGACGGTGTGTAGCCGCCGCCGAAATCGGCCGCGCTGTCCATGAACAGCGTGGCCGCGGTCATGACCCGGTCGTCGATGCCCGTCAGGTAGTTGAAGGGCTTGAACGCCGATCCCGGCTGGCGGAAGCCGCTGCCGACGACGTCGTACTTCGGCTGGAACTCGGGAATCCCGACCTCCACGTAGTAATCGCGACTGCCGACGTACGTGATGACCTCGCCGGTCTGGTAGTCGACCGCGACGAGCGCCCCGTTGTGGAGGTTCTTGCCGCGGAGGTTCTCCATCCAGGCGGTGTATTCGAGGCCGAGATCCGCCGCCCGCCGTTCGGGGTTGCGGGCGTTCGGGACGTAGGCGGCGGCCTGGACCCATTTCTCGCCGATGGCCTGGAGGTTCGTGTCGAGCGTCGTCGTGATGCGAAGCCCGCCGGCCTCGAGCTGCGGGCAGGTTGCGGCGTCCTCACCGCACAGCTTCACCGTCAGCTCCTTCTGGACCGCCCACACGAAGTGGGGTGCGACCCAGCGCGGCGTCTCCTGCGGCGCGAGGACGACCTCCTCGTCCATCGCGTCGAGGAAATCCTGGCGGTCGAACTCCCGGCCCGAGAGCGGGGTCCGGTCGCCCTCGGCCATGAGCTCGAGGATCTGGTTGCGGCGCTCGACGATCTCGGTGTCCTCGGGCACGAAGAGGCGGGCCTCGCCGGGGCAGGAACCGTCCTCGGCGGCCGGCACCGAGCATTCCTCGATCGCGTTGCGGACGAGGTCGTGGTTCGAGGGTGACTGGGGGAGCCCCGCGAGGATCGCCGCCTCGGCGACGGTCAGCTCGCTCAGCTCCTTGTCGAAGTACGACCGGGCGGCCGCCTTCACCCCGTAGCTCTGGTTGCCGTAGTAGTTCTGGTTGAGATACGCCGTGATGATCTGGCGCTTGCCCTCTTCGCCGGGGTACGCCTGGGTCAGCCGGATCGACTGGATGATCTCCTTGAGCTTGCGCTCGACCGTCCGGTCGGGGTCCTGGACGAGCTCCGGATCGAGCAGCCGCTGGCGGACGAGCTGCTGGGTGATGGTCGAGGCGCCTCGGCTCCGGCCACGAAGGCTGTCGAAGCCTGCCGAGAGGATCGCGACCGGGTCGAAGCCGGTGTTCTCCCAGAACGTCTTGTCCTCGATCGCGGTGTGGGTGTCGAGGACGATCGCCGGGATCTCGTCGAACGTGACGACCTCGCGGCGGGCCTGGCCGATCCGGGCGAGCTCGGTCTGCCCGGTCCGGTCGTAGATGATCGACTCCTCCTGGAACGCGATCTCGTCGAACTCGTCGATGGGGTCGAGGTTGCTCGTGAGGCCGGCAAAGGCCGAGACCGAGGCGGCCGCGACGATCAGCGCGACGATCGCGCAGAGGAACCAGACCACGAGGGCGATCCAGCCGGCCGCGGACGGCCGGCCGCGCTCCTCGGATCGGTCGCGGCGGGAAGCTCGGGGAGTGTCGTACACGATGGACTCCGGACGGATGCGGTCGGGGGAAGGATGCCACCGACGGGCCAATCGGTGCAGGTGAGGCCGCTGCGACGGTTCCGACGAGTGTGACATCTCGACCGCCCGACGCTTGAGGGTGCGCAGGAGAGCGGGGCCGACCGGCCTGATCCTGGGCGTACGGCTCGGCCGAACCCGCCCGTTTCCGGCCACGAAACTTTGTCCAGACTCTTGACTTTGTCCGTCCGGCGGTGCAAGCTCCACTTTGTCAACTCCACTGGCAAAGTCGTCGAGGGGCAGCCCGGATGCGACTCCCGGCCAAGGCCACCCACGCCCAGACCCGCCAGCACAACCATCGCCTCGTCCTGCGCACGGTCTACGACTTCGGCCCGATCAGCCGGGCAGACGTCGCCCGGAGCACCGGCCTCACGAGGACGACGGTCTCCGACGTCGTCGCCGACCTGCTCGACGAGGGCCTGGTCGAGGAGGTCGGCCGCGGCCCCTCGACCGGCGGCAAGGCGCCGATCCTCCTCGGCATCGTCGACGACGCCCGCCAGGTCATCGGCCTCGATCTCGGCGAGAGCACGTTCACCGGGGCGCTCGTCAATCTTCGCGGCGAGATCCGCTCGGTCGTCGAGCTGCCGGTCGACGGCCGCGACGGCGACGATGCGCTCGCGCTCGTGTTCCGCCTCGTCGACGAGCTCCTCGCCGGCGCGAGGAGCCGGCCGCTGGGCATCGGCGTCGGGACGCCCGGGCTCGTCGACAGCCGGACCGGCACGATTCGCTGGGCCGTCAACCTCGACTGGCAGGACCTGCCGCTCGGGGGTCTCCTCGCCGAGCGGTACGACCTGCCGGCGAACGTCGCGAACGACAGCCAGGCCGCCGCCCTCGCCGAGTACACGTTCGGGGCCGACGGGCGCCGTCGCCCGAACCTGATCACGATCAAGGTGGGGCGGGGGATCGGGGCCGGCCTCGTCCTCAACGGCTCGCTCTTCCAGGGCGACGGGTTCGGGGCCGGCGAGATCGGTCACGTCGCCGTCGTCGACGACGGTGCGGCGTGTCGCTGCGGCCGGTTCGGCTGCCTCGAGACGGTCGCCAGCAGCCGGGCGATCGTCGCCCGGGCGGTCGAGCTCGCCGCGGAGCTGGCGACGCCGATCGCCTCGTCCGGCGAGCCAGGCATCGACGACGTCGTCGCGGCCTTCGCCGCCGGCAACCCCGCCGCGCGGACCGCCGCGTTCGAGGCGGCCCGGTTCCTGGGCCGGGCGGTCGCCGGGCTGATCGGGGCCCTCAACATCGGCCGGATCGTGCTCGACGGGCCGGTCACCGCGTTCGGCGACGAGTGGCTGGCCGCCGTGGCCGACGAGGCCCGCCGCCGCGCCCTCGGGCTGCTCGCCGCCGATACCGAGATCGAATTCGGGCGGCTCGCCCCGAACGTCGTCGCGCGCGGTGCCTCGGCCCTGCTGATCAACCGCGAGCTCGGGCTGAGCCTCACCCGATGAGCGCCGCGCCGAGCCGCCGTGCAACCGCGGACGCGGGCCTCGCGCCGGCCGCCGACGTCCTCGTCGGCGTCGACGTCGGCGGCAGCAAGGTCGCGGTGCTCGTCGTCGACGCCGCTGGCAACGTCCTCGGGCGGACCACTCAGCCGACGCCGGTTGGCGCACCGGACGAGGCCGCCGAGCGGATCGCCTCGGCCGTCCGGGAGGCCATGGCCGACGCCGGCGTCGAACGGGATCGCGTGGCGGCGGTCGGCGTTGGGGTGCCCGGCCGGGTCGACCCGGCCGAGGGCGTCGTGTCGCTGGCCGTGAACCTCGGCTGGCACCGCCTCCCGCTGCGGGCCCG
Source organism: Candidatus Limnocylindrales bacterium (assembly GCA_035759195.1). Classification (GTDB taxonomy): domain Bacteria; phylum Chloroflexota; class Limnocylindria; order Limnocylindrales; family CSP1-4; genus CF-46. The sequence goes on along the minus strand of DASTVH010000298.1, from coordinate 341 downwards.
GCTGGAGGCGCTCCTGGGCCTGCCGTGCGCGATCGAGAACGATGTGCGAGCCGCGGCCGGCGGGATCCTCGCCCGGCGCCTGCTCGGATCCGTCGATGACTTCGTCTACCTCAGCGTCGGCACCGGCATCAGCGCCGGGGTCGTCCTCGGCGGGCAGGTCCATCGCGGGACGCGGGGCCTCGCCGGCGAGATCGGCCACATCGTCGTCGACGTCGACGGCCCGCACTGCCCCTGCGGCCTGCGCGGCTGCCTCGAGACGATCTCGTCCGGGCCGGCGATCGCCCGGGCCGCTCGCTCGGCCGGGTTCGGCGCCGGCGAGGCGGAGCCGCTGCCCAGGGACG
>DASTVH010000297.1:0-5794 GCA_035759195.1 Candidatus Limnocylindrales bacterium | reverse complement strand
GGCGCCGGCCAAGCCGCCGTCCCGGTCGAGGTTTCGGCCCAGCGACCAGTCGCGCCACCCATCGGCGCCGGACCGGGCCGGACGGAGCGGCGCGGTCGAGCCCGGGCCGCGACGAGCGGGGCGACGCGGTCGATCGCGATGCCGGAACCCGACGAGGCCGACCGCCTGTCCGGGCCGTGATCGGGGCGCCTCGCTCATGATCCGGCGGATCCTCTTCTGGGCGTCGGGGGCGCTCGTCGCGTTCACGTACGTCGGCGCCCCGTTGCTCATCGTCGCCCGCGGGGCGCTGCGACCGCGCCCCGTGAAGGCCGCCCCGATCGAGCCACCGGTCACCGTCGTGATCGCGGCTCGCAACGAAGCCGGCAGCATCGGCGACCGGCTCGCGAACCTCGCGGACGTCGACTATCCGGCCGACTGCCTGGAGGTCATCGTCGCCTCCGACGGTTCGGAGGACGAGACCGTCACGATCGCCCGCGCGGCGGCCACGGGCCGGCGCGTGACCGTGCTCGACCTCGGGCGGGTCGGCAAGGCCGACGCCCTCAATGCCGCCGTCGCCCGAGCCACCGGCGAGGTCGTCGTGTTCACCGATGCGAACACGCGGTTCGCGCCGGACGCGCTGCGTGCGATCGTGCGGCCCCTCGCCGATCCCGAGGTCGGTGGCGTAGCCGGCAATCAGGTCTACACGACGGACTCGGTCACGACCGCCGAGACCGGGGAGCGAACCTACTGGGACTTCGATCGACTGCTGAAGCGGGCGGAGAGTGCGGCCGGCAGCACCGTCTCGGCGACCGGCGCCCTGTACGCCCTTCGGCGCTCGCTCGTTCCGACGATCGTCGCCGGCGTGACCGACGACTTCTACACGTCGACCGCGGTGATCGATCAGGGCCGCCGGCTGGTCTTCGCCGAAGACGCGATCGCCTACGAGCCGCCGGCGCCCTCGAGCAGTCGTGAATACGGCCGGAAGGTCCGGATCATCACGAGGGGCTTTCGGGGCGTCGCGGCACGCCGGGCACTTCTCGACCCCCGCCGGACCGGCTTCTACGCGGTCCAGCTGGGGTGGCACAAGCTCCTGCGCAGGCTGATGGCGGTGCCGATCCTCCTGATGGGCGCGGTGAGTCTTTCCCTGGCCCGCGAGAGCCGGATCTTCCGGCTGTTCGGGCTCCTGCAGCTTGCCGGCTACGTGGCGGCGGCGATCGGACTGCTCGCGCCGGGCTCGACGATCGGCCGGCAGCGCCCGATCGCGCTCGGCAGCTTCTTCGTCATGATCAACCTCGCCTCGCTCCACGCCGCGATCAACGTCCTGCGCGGGAAGCGGATCGAGCGCTGGGAGCCGGCCCGGACGCCGTCCGAGGACGCCGGGCCGCGGCGATGAGCACGGTTGCCCCGCCCTTCGAGGCCGGCGAGGGCGAAGGCGGACGCCGCGCCCGCTCGATCGTCCCGGTCGCCGCGATCGGCCTGACGATCGCGGTGAGCCTCGTCGTCGGGCTTGCGGCCGCCCAGGAGCCCCTCATCGCGATCGCCGCCGTGCTGGGCCTGCTCGGAGCCGTCGCGGTCGCGATCCGACCCGAAACCTCGGTCCTCATCGTGGTCGGCCTGATCTACAGCAACGCGCCGGTCGTCTTCGTCCAGTTCCACAACGTGCCGGTGGCGATCGCCGCATCCGTGCCCCTCATCCTGGCCGCCCCGCTCGCCTACGACCTCCTCGTCCGACGCCAGAGGATCGTCCTGACCCCGGCGATGCCGTGGATCGCGATGTTCCTCGTCGTCCAGATCGTGTCGACGATCACCGCCCGCGACACGACGGACGCGCTGTCGTCGCTCACGGTGTTCCTGAGCGAGGGGATCGGCCTGTATCTCCTCGTGACGAACACGGTTCGCTCGCCACAGCTGCTCCGGCTGATCGTCTGGGTGCTGCTCCTCGTCGGAGCGGCCCTCGGCGCGCTGTCGTTCTACCAGGAGATCACGAGCACCTACGGCAGCAGCTACTTCGGGTTCGCCCAGACCGAGTCGGCCGAGACCGGCCTGACCGAGACCGGACTCGCCCGACTGGCCGGCCCGATCGGGGAGAAGAACCGCTACGCCCAGGTCATGCTCATGCTCGTCCCGCTCGGCCTCCTTCAGCTGAGCGGCGAACGCAGCCGCTGGCTGCGGATCGCCGCGCTCGGCTGCGCCGGCCTCGCGGCGATCGCGACCGCCCTGACGTTCTCCCGGGGGGCCGCGCTGGCAGCCGGGATGATCCTCGTCGTCATGGTCGCGCTGCGGTACGTCCGGATCACCCATCTCGTCGCGGCGGCCGCACTGATCGTCGTCGTCATGGTCGCCGTCCCCGCCTACGGCGAGCGTCTCGCGACGATCGCCGACGTCGGGGCCCTGCTCTCGGACGAGCCGGCCGCGTCGGGGACGGACAACTCGGTGCTCAGCCGCGCCACCGAGAACCTCACGGCCCTGCGGGTGTGGGCCGACCACCCACTGCTCGGCGTCGGCCCGGGACAGTTCCCGAACTACTACCGGGACTACGCCGACGACATCGGCGTCAGCGTGCGGGCCGCCGACCGCGAGGCCCATAACCTCTATCTCGGCATCGCCTCGGAAACCGGGATCCTCGGCCTGACGGCCTTCCTGGGGGCGGTCCTCGCGACCTTCGTCCAGCTCGCGCGGGCCCGGCGGCGGGCGCTCGCGAGCCGGCCCGATCTCGCGGCCCTCGCCGCGGGGTTCATGCTGGCGCTCGTCGCGTACCTCGCGACCGGGCTCTTCCTCCACCTGTCGTACGCCCGGTACTTCTGGCTGATGCTGGCGCTCGCGGGCGCCGCGGCCGCAGTGATCCTCGAGACGACCGAGGGCGCACCGACGGACGCGCGAGCCCGCGCCCGTCGCGGATCGAGCGCGGCGGCCCCCTCGTCGGGAGCCGCCGCGCGCTGATCGTCGCCGGCTACTTGTAGTAGCCGAACACGTCCACGATGAGATGGGTCGAACCGGACGCGGCCTTGTAGACGCCGCTCATGTTCGCTCCTGACAGCTGCCCGGTGAAGTTGTTGGCCCGGGTGTCACCGAGCGGGAAGTTGATCGTCGACGTCGTCGGGTTGGCCTGAAGCGTGGGTGTCAGCGAGACATAGCCGGCCCTCGACTGGTCGACCACCGTGACGTTCCCGATGATCGCCACCGCCGTGGTACCGACGCCGCCCTTGTTGTGAACGCTGAAGGTCCGCGCCTGGTTCGCGAAGAACTTGTTGGGCAGGCCGACGTTGAAGCGCGTGTCGAGGATCCGCGAGCCGTCGACCGGGACGAAGACCTTGCCGGCCGTCCCGTCGAGGAAGTAGCCGGTCACGTCGAGGATGACGTGGGTCGTGCCACCGGAGGCCTTGTAGACGATCGAGAGATCGCCCTGCCCGTTGAGCGGCACGGTCACGCCGTTCGCCCGGGTGTCGGCGAGCGGGAAGTTGAGCGTCGACGTCGTCGGAGTGGCCGTCGAGTTCGGCGTGATCGACAGGTAGCCGGCGCGGGTCTGGCCGACGACCGTGAGGTTGCCGGTGATGGCTCTCGCATTGGGCGAGATGCCCGGTGATCCGGCGATGCTCAGCGTGCGCGGCTTGTTCGCCTCGAAGGCGCCGCTGAGGCCCTTGTTGATTCCGGGTCGGCTGTCGAGGACGCGGACCGGCGGCACAGGCGTGAAGGTCGTGCCGATCGTCGACGGGCGGAAGTAGCCGGTCACGTCGAGCAGGACGTGAGCCGTGCCGCCGGATGCCATGTAGACGATCCAGACGTCGCCATCGGCGTTGAGGGGCAGGGTGACGCCATTGGCGCGCGTGTCCCCGAGCGGGAAGTTGAGGACGGACGAAGGCGGATTCGACGTCGAGGCCTTCGTGATCGACAGGTATCCGGCGCGCGTCTGACCGACGACGGTCAGGTTGCCGGTGATGGCGGTCGCGTCGCCCGGAATGGTGTTGGCGCCGGCGATGCTCAGCCGTCGGGGGACCTTTGCCGCGAATGCACCGGCGAGGCCCTTGTTGATCCCGGGCCGGCTGTCGAGGACGCGAACCGGGGCGATCGTGTTGTACACGGTCAGCGGCGGCTGCGCGACCGTGATGTAGCCGGCCTTCGTCTCGGCATCGCTGCCGAGGCTGTTCGTCGCCGTGAGCGTCACGGTGTACGTGCCCGGGTTGGCATATGCGTGGCTCGGGTTCCGGGCGGTGGACGCCGCCGTGCCGTCACCGAAGTTCCAGGACCAGCTGGTCGGGTTGCCCGTCGACGTGTCGGTGAACTGGACGTTGAGCGGAGCGGTACCGCTCGTCGGCGTCGCGGTGAAGTTCGCGACGGGAGTCGCCGGGCACGGGCCGCCGGCGCAGCCGTGGAAATACGTGAGCGTCGGGATGTTCGTCGCCTCGACGAGGATGCCGCTCGCGGCGGTCGTCATCTGCTTGGTGGAGGTGGCGTCGTTGATGCCGTTCTCGGTGGGCGTCGCGCTGCTGATGAAGAGCTGCCCCAGGCTTGGCGCCCCGAAGTCGAGCGTGGCGAGCGGCGCGCTGCGACGGAAGATCGACAGCGGCCCGTCGGCGATCGTGTCGGGATGGGTCAGGAAGACGTTTGCCGTGTTCGTCGCCGCGTCGAGGACGAGCATGGGTCGCGTGCCCTCGGTCGTGACGTCGGTCACCTCGTGCGAGGCCCACGACCCGGCCACGTTCGCGGCGCCCGAGCGCTTCAACACGGCGATCAGCGGGTCGCCGCCGTTCGGCGCCGGGTCGTCGTTGCGGCCGGTCTTGATTGCGGCCAGCACGCTGCCGAAGGCATCGGTCTTGAGGCTGATGTGCCCGTCGGCGTCGTAGTCATTGGCGCCCGATCCAAACGCCGTCTCGCGAGCGCCCCACGTCCCGACCGCCTGGCCGTTGACGTGCGGCACGAAGTAGAACGCGTCATCGGTGGCCGCCTGGTTCGAGAAGAGGACACCCACGCCTCCGGCAAGTGAGGCGATCGCCGCGACGTCGTCGTTCGTCGCGCTGTTGCCCATGTTCGGCAGGTCGATCGGAGCGCTCCAGGTGCCGCCGACGTCGGTGGAACTCGAGACCTTCACCTTGGCGGCGTCGGTCGGCAGGGTCGCCCCTGGGGTCGCGGCCTGCGTGAAGGCGACCCACAGGCGGTTCGTGCCGTCGAGCGCAATCGTCGCGTAGCCGGTGCCGGCCGCCGTCGACGGAACCGTTTTCGGGAACCCGGTGACCGGCGCATAGGTCTTCGACGTCGCGTTGTAGGTGTACTTGTAGATCCGGAGGTCGCGGCCGGTCGTCCCGACGGGGCCCTCGGCCCGCGCCGAGGCGACATAGATCGTGTTGCCCAGCGACAGGACGTCAGCGTGGGATCGGTTCCGGTCGTCAACCGCGATCGTGGTGTTCGTCCAGTTCTGGGTCGCCATGTCGAAGCGCCAGATCCGGAACTTCGCATTGGGAGTGGAGGCCGGGTCGAAGAGGATGCCGAACCAGCGGCCGTCGTGGAACCAGAGCTTGCTCTGGCTGCGGTCGGCCGTGACGTCGTCGGCGCCGGGGGCCGCGGGCTGGGCGTAGGAGAAGTCCCTCCAGCCCGCGGTGACCTTCACGGCGGCAAGGGTTCCGCTCCCGGCCGGTGCCAACGTGGCCAGCAGGATGAGTGCGAGAAGGGCCGCCAGGCGGGCGGACGGGCGTGCGGAGGCGCGCGAAGCCTTCGGCATGGTGGACTACCCCGAGACACGGTGGGTGGATGAGTACTGGGGGTGCCGATGGTAGCCCAGATTTCCCAGGACTCCCACCCCGCGACGACGGCCGCCGTTGCC
>DASTVH010000296.1:0-3239 GCA_035759195.1 Candidatus Limnocylindrales bacterium | reverse complement strand
GCGGGCTGCTGTTCTCGATCGCCTACCGGATGCTCGGGAGCGTCAGCGAGGCCGAGGACGTCGTCCAGGAGGCGTTCGTCCGCTACCAGCGGGCGCTCGCCGACGACGCGGCGGTCGTGTCGCCGAAGGCGTACCTCTCGGCGGTCGTCACCCGTCTGGCCATCGACCACCTCAAGTCGGCTCGGGTCCGGCGTGAGACGTACGTCGGCGAATGGCTGCCTGAGCCGCTCGTGACCGACGAGGGCGCGGGCGACCCGGCCGCCCGCGCCGAGCAGGCCGACTCGCTGTCGATGTCGTTCCTCGTCCTCCTCGAGCGGCTGACCCCGGTCGAGCGCGCGATCTTCCTCCTCCACGACGTCTTCGACTACGACTTCGAGGAGGTCGGCCGGATCGTCCGCAAGTCGCCGGCGACGTGCCGCCAGCACGCGGTCCGGGCCCGGCGGTTCATCGCCGAGAACCGGCCCCGGTTCGATGCCTCGGAGGCCGAGCGCGACGAGCTCATGGGCCGGTTCTTCGCCGCGGCCGAGCGGGGCGACGTCGACGGCCTGATCGAGGTCCTCGCCGAGGATGCGATCGTCTACGGCGACGGCGGCGGCAAGGTCCCCCAGTGGTACGCCCCGATCGTCGGCGCCGAGAACGTCGCGCGGCTCTTCGCGGCGCTGGGCAGCCAGGTGCGGCGACTCGGCACGGCCGTCGAGCGGCACCAGATCAACGGCCAGCCCGGTGTCATCTTCCGGGGCCCGCGCGGCGGCGTCATGTCGGTCATGTCGTTCGAGGTCCGCGACGGCCGGATCGCGACGATCCGGTCAGTCGTCAACCCCGACAAGCTGGCGCACCTGGGCCCGGTCGAGAGCCTCCGCGACGTGATGGACGCAGTGCGGGCCGAGACGGGACGGTGAGCCGACCTCGCAAGTTCTTGTACTCGCGTGACACGAGACGGCCATAATGCCGGCCATGGAGGCCTCCGCGAGGGCAGTCAATCGACCGGGGCTCGTCGTCGTCTGTGGTGCCACCGGACGCCAGGGCGGCGCGATCGCCCGCCATCTCCTGGCTGAGGGCTGGCCGGTCCGCGCCCTCACCCGCGATCCCGATGCGCCAAAGTCGCGCGCGCTCCGAGAGGCCGGTGCCGATGTCGTCCACGCCGACATGGCTCAGCGAGCCAGCCTCGACCGGGCATTTGCTGGCGCGTACGGCGTCTTCAACGTCCAGAACCCGCAGATCGCCGGCTTCGAGGGTGAGATCGCCCAGGGCCGCAACGTCGCCGACGCAGCGAAGTCGGCCGGAGTTCACCACCTCGTCTACGGCTCCGCAGGCATGGGGAAGCCGACGGGCGTGCCGTCGTGGGACTCCAAGGTGATCATCGCCGATCACATGCGTGAGCTCGGCCTGGCCGTGACGGTCCTGCGACCGATGGCGTTCATGGAGCTCATGACCGACAAGGACTTCTACCCGCAGGTCTCGGTATGGCACGTCATGCCGAAGCTCATGGGCTGGGACCGGGCGGTGCCGTGGCTCGCGGCCGACGATGTCGGAGCCATCGGGGCGGCTGCCTTCGCCGACCCGGAGCGGTTCGTCGGACAGGACCTCCCGCTCGCCGGCGACGTCAAGACGCTCGCCGAGTGCCGGCAGATGTGGACCGAGCGCGGAGTCAAGCCGCGCGGCTTTCCGATGCCGACCTGGCTGTTCGAGCGTGTCGCCGGCAAGGACCTGCCGACCATGTGGCGCTGGCTTCGAACGGAGGACGTGGCGCTCGACACGGGGCCGACGCGAGCCGTGCATCCGGCTGCCCGGACGATGAGCGAGTGGCTGGACGCGAAGGTGGCGGCCGCTCCATAGCGGGGCCCCGCTCAGGGTGCTCGCAGATGCACTGCCTGGCACGTGCCCGGGGCAAGGGCGCCGACCCGCGCGAGATCCGATCGCCCGGTTCCACCGTAAGGCGTCCGACTGATCCACCCGCCCACGCGACCTGGAGCACGAGATGCGAACCGCGATTCGCGCAGAACGAGAGATCGATGCGCCCCCCGAGCTGCTCTACCACCTTCTCGCCGACTATCGCGTCCACCATCGGCCCGAGGGGTTCCTCCCGCCCGCGTTCTCCGACCAGGTGATTCTGAGCGGGGGCGTCGGTGCCGGGACAGAGCTCCGCTACACCCTGACGATGGGCGGGCGGGCTCGGGTGATCACCTCCAAGATCATCGAGCCCGATCCGGGCCGGAAGCTCGTCGAGATCGCGCCCGGCATCGAGACGACCTTCACCGTCGAGCCGACGGCGGGCGGTGCACGCGTCCGGTTCGAAACGGTGCTCCACGAGAACGGCCTCCAGGGGCTCCTCGCCCGCCTGTTCGTGGGTCGCCTGCTCGGCCCGATCTACGACGACGAGCTCGACCGGCTCGCGGCATTGACGCTGGCCCACCCCGAGATGGGCCCCTGGTCACATGTCGCGACTTGGGCGGCGCGGCCGCACGGGGCGCACTCGAGCCGGGGCTCGAGCACGTCCGGAGCATGAGCAAGATCCACGGTCGCGTTTGACCTCCTCACTAGAATTGCGGGAGGCGGGGAAGGCCCTCTCCACGCACACTGGGAGGTCGCCATCATGGCGGGGGAAGCTGATCGAATCGAGCGGCTGGAACTCCAGATCAAGGAGATCCGCGACATGCTCGAGGGCGGACGCGCACGTCCGAAGGCCTCGGACATCTCACCGGAGGATCTGCAGGCCTACGTCCGCGTCCGCGACGTCATCGCGACGGACATCGACGACTGCGGCATCAACGAGTGCTTCCGATGCATCGGCATCTGTCGAGTCTGTCGTGTTTGTACGACTATCTGCGCCGTCTGCAAGGTCTGCATCTTCGAATGCAGCTGCGGGCCGTGCGGCTGGGGCGGCGGCGGATTCCACGGCGGCATAGACCGATTCCGCGACCTAGGTGGGTGAACCGCCTTCCGTCGGACGCGTAACTGAAGAGGCGAGACTCCGGCTGACGCCGGGTACCGAGATTCTCGACATCGGCGAGGCCGATCTGGCCCTCGTCTCGGATTTCGGTGAGATCCGCCTGACCGGGCCGTCGGCGACTGTCTTCCGAGGACTACTCGCGAGCCTTGACGGGCGGCGCACGTTGCGGGAGCTCATCGTCGACTGGGGGCCGGAGGCCCGCGTTCAGGCAGTCGATTTCCTGCAGACGATCGTCGACCGCGGGCTCATGGTTCACGCCTCCGGCGCCGAGCCGGCCGACGATCCAATG
>DASTVH010000295.1:0-2447 GCA_035759195.1 Candidatus Limnocylindrales bacterium | reverse complement strand
GATCGCCGACCGGGCCTCGGGCCGGGCCGGGTCGATCATCCCGACGATGCCCGCGAAGACGAGCTCGCGCTCGACCGATTCGTCCGGTTCGGCCAGGTCGGAGACCTCGAGCGGTCGATAGGCCACCGCGAGCGTGCGGAGGGCCGCGCCGGCCAGGCGGTCGACGCCGGCCAGGATCTGCCCGCGCCGCTCGTCGGTGAGGGCCTCGTCGGCGGCGCCGACCCGCTCGCGCGTGCAGCGGCCGATGAGGACGTCGGCGGCGCCCTTCGTGACGATCGCCAGGCGGCCCCCCCGATCGGCGTCGGCCTCGATGCTCGTCATGAGCCGCCGCTCCGAGCTGAACGGGACCTCGGCCCGCCGCCGGAAGCGGGCCCGGCGGTCCTCCTCGATCCCGAGCTTGCGTTCGGCCACGAGGAATGCCGCATCGGTGGGGTCGCCGCGGATCGACCAGGTGCCGTCTTCCTCGACCAGCTCCGCGTCGTTGGCCAGGCTTCCGCCGGCGAGGACGGCCCGGACCTCGTCGAACAGCGGTCCACGCCGGAGCGGCTCCTCGTCGGCGAGGATCCGGCCCTCGGGCCGGTAACCGATGCCGCTGACCGAGACCTCGCCCGAACGGGTCACGATCCGCTGGATCGTCATGGCGTTCTGGGTCAACGTTCCGGTCTTGTCCGAGGCGACGACCGATGCGGACCCGAGCGTCTCGACCGACGACAGCTTCTTGACGATCGCCCGCTGGCGGGCCATCCGCTGGACGCCGAGGGCGAGGATCACGGTGACGATCGCCGGGAGTCCCTCGGGCACCGCCGCGACCGCGAGCGAGACCCCGATGAGCAGGACGTCGACGAAGTCGGCCGGCTCGGAGACGCCCGAGGTCAGGAGGATGGCCGCGACGATGACGATCGCGACGACGACGACCGCGATCCCGAGCGCGCGCCCGAGGAGGTCGATCTCCCGCTGGAGCGGGGTCCGCTCCTCGTCGGTCCGGCCGAGGAGGATGGCAATCCTGCCCATCTCGGTCGCCATGCCGGTCGCGGTGACGACCGCGAGGCCCCGGCCCCGGGTGACCGCGGTGCCGCTGAAGACCATGTTCAGCCGGTCGCCGAGGGCGGCCGGCCGGGGCAGCGTGGTCGGGTCCTTGAGGATGGGCTCGCTCTCGCCGGTGAGCGGTGCCTCGGCGATCGTCAGCGACGCCGCCTGCAGGAGCCGGCCGTCGGCGGCGATCGCGTCGCCCTCCCGCAGGACGAGGAGGTCGCCGGGCACGACCTCGCTGGCGGGGACGGTCACCTCGCTGCCGTCGCGGAGGAGCCGCGCCTCGGGGGCGGCCATGCGCTGGAGCGCGGCGAGGGCCTGCTCGGCGCTCCGCTCCTGGAGGAATCCGAGGACGGCATTGGCGACGACGATCGCGGCGATGACGATCGCCTCGGTCGGCAGGCCCCCGCCGCCCTCGAGGACCCACGCGACGACCGAGACGGCGATCGCCACGAGGAGGAGGTAGATCAGCGGGTCGGCGAACTGGACGAGGAACTTCCGCCAGGTCGGCACCCGGGCTGCGGGGTCCAGCCGGTTCGGGCCGTACCGGACCAGGCGGCCGGCCGCCTCGGCGGCCGCGAGACCGGCGGCCGGATCGGCGCCGAGCGAGGCAGCGACCTCCGGGCCGCCGACCAGCGACGCGTCGGCGAGCGGCCTGGGGGCGGCCGACGCACTGCCCACGGGTTGGGGATCCGGTCCGCTCATGGGTCCCGAGTATGCCGCCGGCCGGGACCGGCCGGGCGTCGCGGTGTCGTCGCCCGGCGGACCCCGGAAGGTCTCCGCCGGTCGGTGCAAGCCGCCTGCAAGCCCGGCATCGCGTTGCTGAAGCCGAGCGGCACGCTCGCGGCGGTAGGGTCGTCGGACCGGCGCGATCCGGTGAAGGAGGTTTCGCCATGGACCAGTCCACGACCGCCCAGGCCGAGCGCCTCGAGATGCGCGACGGTCAGGACTTCGTCTGCCCCAACTGCAACTGCGAGATCATGCTCAAGCATCACGGCGACCCGGCGAAGATGCCCCGGATGATGCCCTTCACCTGCTGCTGCGGGACGCCGATGCAGCCCGAGCACGTCGGAGATCGCTGATGGGCCACGACCGAGCCTGGATGGCACCCGAGATGACGCCGCTCGTGGACGCCCCCGACGAGGCGGAGCCGCACGCCGAGGACCGCCGCGGCGTCGTCGACGCCGATCCGGCCGCCGACGCCGCTCCCGACCCGGGCGAGGTGCCCGGGCTCGAGACCCGCGTCGAGGGTCGATCTCGACTGGGAACCACCAGCGGCGCCGACCGGACCGACGAGGGCACCGGTCAGCAGCGCGAGGATCCGGCCCCCTGACAGGCGGTCGCGCGGCTGCCCCGGCATGAGCCCGGGGCCGCCGCGCCCCGCGCAGATGCAACGGCGAAGCGACGCCGCCGCCCGC
>DASTVH010000294.1:0-2637 GCA_035759195.1 Candidatus Limnocylindrales bacterium | reverse complement strand
GGCGACGAAGACGCGATCCGGGCGGTCAACGATGCCGCCTTCGAGGGACCGGTCGAGGGGCGGATCGTCGACGACCTGCGCGGCACCGATCGCTGGATCGAGGGCGGTTCGCTTGTGGCGGAGGCGGCCGACGGCACGATCGTCGGGCACCTGCTGCTCAGCGAGGGAGAGCTGGTCGCGGCCGATGGCTCGGTCCGGCGGATCTGGATGGTCGGCCCGGTCGCGGTCGAGCCGGCCGGCCAGCGGCGGGGGATCGGCACCGCGCTGATGCGGGAGGCAATCGCCCTGGCCGCCGCGCGCCGCAAGCCGCTGCTCTGCCTGCTCGGCCATGCCGACTACTACCCGCGGTTCGGGTTCGAGCCGGCCCGGGCGATCGGGATCGACCCGCCGCGGCCGTGGCCCGATCCCAACTGGATGGCTCTCAGACTGCCCGACTGGGACCCGTCGCTGCGAGGCGTCGCCCGCTTCCCGCCGGCGTTCCCCGAGGACTGACTCGCGCTGCCGCGGTCGCGTTGGCGTTGACCTACCCACGACGCTGGTCACCGGGGCACAGGTGAGCGTGCAGGTCCGCGAGAATCGCGCCGGCGGGTACGAAACGGTGAAGCACCACGCTCGAATGTCGGGAGTTCAGTGCTGTGGTTGGTGACGGCGCCGGGCCCGGCCCGCCTCAGGCGTTGTCGAGTTCCCGTGAGATCGCCCGAAGGATGAAACGGGCCGCTTCGGCGCTCTTGCCGCCCAGCTTCTGGCCCTCCTCCTGCTCGAGGGCCCGCATGAGGTCGCCGAGCATCACCTCGAGCGTCGGCGTCCGGACGAGATCGCCGGCGGCGAAGGCCGCCTCGAGCCGCTCGATCGCCGCCCGGGCGTTCACGACGGCGTGGCCCTTCGCTTCCATCAGCTCCCGGACATCGCGCCGGGCGGTCTCCGCCGCCGGACCCGTCGAGCTCATCGGCGGCGCCCGAAGAGGCCGGCCGGCGCGGTCCGGCCCCGCCGCCGCGGTGCCGCTGCAACCGGAGCGACGCTCCTGCCGCGGATCGCATTCCAGTCCGACTGCAGGACGCTCATCGAGATCTCGTCCCACCAGCGGCCGTCGCGCCAGATCGCCTCGCGGGCCCGACCCTCCATGACGAAGCCGCACGACTGGTACGAGCGGATCGCGCGCTCGTTGAACGAGAACACCGAGAGCCCGATCCGGTGAAGGTTCAGCGTCTCGAACGCGTGGCCGAGCATCAGCCGCGTCGCGTCGGTGCCGTAGCCCCGACCCCAGGCGTCCTTCTCACCGATCGTGATGTGGTAGAGCGCCGAGCCGTTGTCGCTGTCGAGCTGGGACAGCGCGCAGGTCCCGATGAGACGGTTCGTCTCGCGGACGTGGACCGCGAGGGAGAGCGACTCCGGCCCGAGGGCCCGGGCCGTGAAGAATCGCTCGATCTCCTCGGGCCGCATCGGGCCGTCCTGGTAGCGGGTCAGGCGGGCCACCTCGGCGTCGGAGTACCAGCGCAGGAAGGCCCCGAGATTCTCCGGGACGTGGCGCCGCAGGACGACCAGGTCGCCCTCGAGGACGTCCGGAAACCAGCTGCGGTGGGCCATCGAGGGGACGGTATACCATCGCGGCCATGCGTCGCTGGAGCGAGCTCGCCGAGCGCGTCGCCGCCACGACGCGGACGTCCGAGAAGACGGCCCTCATCGCCGCCTACTTCGGCGAGCTGACCCCCGAGGAGCTCCCGATCGCGGCGCTGTTCCTGACGGGTCGGCCGTTCGCCGAGGCCGACCAGCGGGCCGCCGGCCTGGGCTGGGCCGCGATCGCCTCGACGGTCACGGAGCTCGCCGGAGTCCCGAAGTCGGCGCTCGGCGAGGCGTACGACCGCTCGTCCGACCTCGGGATCGCCGTGGCCGACGTCCTTGCCCGGGCCGGCCACGCGCCGGACCCGGCCGTCTCACCGACACTCCCCGAGGTGGCCGCCGGGTACGCCGCAATCGAGGCGGCGTCCGGGCCGGCCGCCAAGGCCGCGATCCTGCGCGAGCTCTTCGTCCGCTCGGACCCGCCGACCGTGAAGTACATCGTGAAGGTGCTCACCGGCGAGCTTCGGATCGGGCTTCGCGAGGGCCTCGTCGAGGCGGCGATCGCGAAGGCCTTCGGTCGTCCGCTCGACGACGTCAAGTGGGCGGGCATGCTGACCGGCGACGTCGGGCGCCTCGTCGAGCTCGCGCGCGAGGACCGCCTCGGGGAGGCGAGCCTGGCGATGTTCCACCCGATCAAGTTCATGCTCGCGTCGCCTGCCGAGGACGCCGCGGAGATCCTGCGCCGCCTCGGGCCCGAGGTCTGGGTCGAGGACAAGTACGACGGGATCCGCGCCCAGCTCCACAAGCAGGGCCCAGAGGTCCGCCTCTACAGCCGCGACCTGCACGACGTCAGCGGCCAGTTCCCGGAGGTCGTCGAGGCGGCGGTCGAGCTGCACTGGGACGGGATCGTCGACGGCGAGATCCTCGCATTCCGCGACGGGGCCGTCCTGCCGTTCATCGCCCTCCAGGCACGGCTCGGCCGGAAGGCGCCGTCGGCGGCGATCCGCGAAGAGGTGCCGGTGATCTTCGTGGCCTTCGACCTGCTCGGCATCGGCGACGCGGGTGGCGGGCGCAGCGAGG
>DASTVH010000293.1:0-5719 GCA_035759195.1 Candidatus Limnocylindrales bacterium | reverse complement strand
ACCGACGGGCCGCTCAGGGACCCTCGGGCGGGACGAGCTCCGGGGTCGAGCCGGTCGCGGTGATCACGATGTCGACCGTCGCGGTCGGATCGGTCTCGCTCACGACGGTCGTGTCGAACGTCGCCTCGAGGAACTCGATCGTCGTCGGCAGCTCGGCCTCGGCGCCGTTGTAGACGATGATCCGGGTCGCATTCGGGACGTTGTCGGGTCGCTGGTTCGGCGCAGAGGCGATCAGCCCGTAGTACTCGAGGTACCCGGCGATGTTCGTCGCGTGGCCGGCCCTGCCCGATCCGTTGAGGACCCAGATCGTCGCACCCTCCTGGCCGAACGCCTCGCGCCGGTCCTCGAGCTCCGCGTCGACGTCGAAGGCGCTCGCGACGGCGGCCCGGATCTTGCCGATGTCGGGCAGGTAGCGGTAGGGGCCGGTGATGTCCTGCGTGCCGTAGCGGGGGTAGGCGAAGACGTACGAGCGGATGTTCTTCGTGTCGACGGCGTCGGCCAGCCCCGCCAGCTTGGCCAGCTCGCCCTGGGGGATGTCGGTCCGGACCGTGGCCTTGACGGCGTCGACGAGCTGCGGAATGCGTGGGACGAGGTTGGCGATGTCGGCCTGTTCGCGAAGCGACGTCAGGACCCGCTGTTGGCGGGCGCCGCGATCGAAGTCGCCGAGGCCGCTGTGCCGGGAGCGGGCGTAGACGAGGGCCTCCGCGCCGGTCATGTGCTGGATCCCGGACGGGATGTAGACCCGCGACATCCGGCCGGTGTCGGACGGGTAGGTCTCGTCGGTGACGGGGATCTGGACGTTGATCGTCACGCCGCCCAGGGCGTCGACGACCTGCTTGAAGCCGTCGAAGTTGACCTCGACGAAGTACTTGATGTCGAGGCCGTAGAGCTCGCCGAGGACCATCTTGAGGCCGTTGTAGCCGCGGGTCTGGTCGGTCCCCGGGACCAGGTCGGCCCGGTTTCGAACGGCCGTGAAGAGCGAGTTGATCCTCGCCTGGTACGTCGGTCCGAAGGCGTTGCGGAGCGGGCCCGACGGCAGCGGGATGCCCCACGAGTCACGGGGCAGGCTGAACATCGCGACCTGGCGGGTCGTCGGATCGATCGAGACGACGATCAGGGTGTCGGTGTTGTACGTGCCTTCCCGCGGTCGCTGGTCGGTGCCGATCAGGAGGATGTTCAGGCGCTCGGTGCCGTCCCAGGGCGGGATCGTCACGTTCGGCAGAGCCGTGCCCTGGACCGGTGGCTCGCTCGCGGTCGGCTCCGGGCTGGAGCTCTCCGGGGGCTCGTCGGTCGGCCCGCCGGAGCCGGACGGTGAGGGTGAGGCGGGGCGGCACTCCTCGTCGTTCGTGCTCTCGCCGATGAAGACGCACCGGTCGCCGAGGGCGTCGAGCGCGATGAGGTCGTAACGGGCGACGACGGCGTGGCCGCCGGACATCACGAGGATGACCGCCAGCAGCCCCGCGACCGAGAGCGGATTGAAGACGAGGCGCGGCCGGCCCGCGCGGCCGCCGCCGCTCGTCGTCCACGCGTTGAGGAAGGCGGTGACCCGATAGGCGTCGATGATCGCGACGAGGCGGTAGACGAGGGCGACGAGGTTGACGACGAAGACGCCGGGCAGGACCCACGGCGTCAGGAGCAACCCGATGAGATCGGTCGAGCTGGCCCGCATGACGACGCCGGCCAGGAGGGCCACGAGAAGGATCGGCGGCGCGGCGAAGCCCAGGGCCCGCTGGTACGCACCGGCGTAGGCATGACCGAGGCCCGGGAAGAAGAGCGACAGGACGGCGGCAACGAACGGGGAGCGCGCCCGCGGCGTCGCCTCCTGCGGTGGGTGCATCGCGGGTAGGATACTCGGACGTCCCGGGCGTGACGTCCTGCCCGTCGCCGCCGATCCGTTCCAGCCGAGGCCGAATGTTCCGACCCGTCTCCGCGAAGCCCGACCTCGTCGCCCAGGAGCACGAGATCCTCGACCAGTGGCGTGAGCGGCGGACGTTCGCCCGCCTCCGCGCCCAGAATGCCGACGGGCCCCGCTGGAGCTTCCTCGACGGACCGATCACCGCCAACAACCCGATGGGCGTCCATCACGCCTGGGGCCGCGCCTACAAGGACCTGTTCCAGCGCTTCCACGCGATGCTCGGCGAGAACCAGCGCTGGCAGAACGGCTTCGACTGCCAGGGCCTGTGGGTCGAGGTCAACGTCGAGCGCGACCTCGGCTTCACGAGCAAACGCGACATCGAGGCCTTCGGGATCGCCGAGTTCGTCTCGCTCTGCAAGCAGCGCGTTCTGACCTTCGCCGCGCGCCAGACCGAGCAGTCGATCCGGCTCGGGATGTGGATGGACTGGAACGATCCCGACGAGCTGCGCCGGCTGCGCGACATGCTCGCGAGCGACCCGGGGCAGCTCGCGACGATCGAGGGGCCGGACGGACCCGTGACCGACACCGTCGAGATGCTCGTGGGCCGGCTCGGGATGCCCGAGACCGGCGGCTCGTACTTCACGTTCAGCAACGAGAACAACGACCTCATCTGGGGTTTCCTGGCCGAATGCCACCGGCGGGGCTGGATCTACAAGGGTCACGACTCGATGCCGTGGTGCCCGCGCTGTGGGACCGGCCTCTCGCAGATGGAGATGAACGAGGGGTACACCGATCGCGAGGACCCGGGGTTGACGGTCCGGCTCCCGATTGTCGATCGGCCCGGCGAGGCGCTGCTCGTCTGGACGACGACGCCCTGGACGCTCGCCGCGAACGTCGCCGCGGCGGTCGGGCCCGAGCTTGCCTACGTCCGGATCCGCCAGGGCGACGCCTCGTTCTGGATCGGCAAGGGGACACTCAAGCAAGCAGCCGTCGGGGCGTTCGAGGTCGTCGAGGAGAAGCGCGGCGAGGAACTCGTCGGCTGGCGTTATACGGGCCCGTACGACGAGCTCCCGGCCGTCCGCAAGGCCTTCGGGTCGGCCGGCTACGAGCACCGCGTCGTCGCCTGGGGCGAGGTCGGCGAGGAGGAGGGGACCGGGATCGTCCACATCGCGCCGGGCGCCGGCGCCGAAGACTACCGGCTGGGCAGGGAGCTCGAGCTGCCGGTGATCGGGCCGATCGACGAGGCCGGCCGCTACTACGAGGGGTTCGGCTGGCTGAGCGGCACCGAGGCGCCGAACGTCGCCCAGGCGATCGTCGACGATCTCGAGCGGCGCGGCTTCTTCTACCACCTCGAGCCGTACAGCCACCGCTACCCGCACTGCTGGCGTTGCGGCACGCCGCTCCTCTTCCGGCTCGTCGACGAGTGGTTCATCTCGATGGGCCCGGTCTACGACCGGCCCCGGGACCAGCTCACGAAGGAGGAGGTCGACGCCAGCCTCCGTTACCAGATCATGGAGGTCGTCGACCAGATCCGCTGGATCCCGTCGTTCGGCTACGAACGCGAGCTCGACTGGCTGCTGAACATGCACGACTGGATGATCAGCAAGAAGCGGTACTGGGGCCTCGCTTTGCCGATCTGGGAATGCGCCGCGTGCGGGACGTTCGACGTCGTCGGCGGGCGCGAGGAGCTGCGCGGACGGGCGGTCGAGGGCTGGGAGCGTTTCGAGGGTCACACGCCGCACCGGCCCTACGTGGACGAGGTGAAGATCGCCTGTCCCTCGTGCGGCGCGCGGGCGGCCCGGGTCCCCGACGTCGGCAACCCCTGGCTCGACGCCGGGATCGTGCCGTTCTCGACGCTCCACTACCGCGAGGATCCCGACTACTGGCGGCAATGGTTTCCGGCGGACTTCATCACCGAGAGCTTCCCCGGCCAGTTCCGCAACTGGTTCTACGCGATGCTCGCGATGTCGACCGTCCTTCGCCGCGAACCCCCCTTCAGGACGATCTTCGGCTACGCCACGCTCTTCGGCGAGGACGGCCGGCCGATGCACAAGTCGTGGGGCAACGCCATCGAGTTCGACGAGGCGGCCGAACGGATGGGCGTCGACGTCATGCGCTGGATGTATGCCTCGGCCCGGCCCGACGACAACATCCTCTTCGGGTGGCATGCGGCCGACGAAGCGCGCCGCGAGCTCCTCGTCCTGTGGCACGTCTACGCGTTCTTCGTGACCTATGCCCGGCTCGCCGGCTGGGTCCCGCGGCGGGGGATCGACGAGGAGGTCGCCGGCGCGGGCGCATGGCCGGTCCTCGACCGCTGGATTCTCTCGCGAGCTGCGGGGACGGCGCAGGACGTCGACGACCGGCTCGTCGACTACGACGCGCTCGGCGCGAGCCGCCTGATCGGCACGTTCATCGACGACCTCTCGACGTGGTACCTCCGCCGGTCGCGCGACCGGATGCGGGCGGGTGCGGAGCCAGCCGACCGAGATGCGGCCTTCGCGACGCTCCACGCGGCGCTCGCGAGCCTTACCCGGACGATGGCGCCGATCCTGCCGTTCCTCGCCGAGGCCATGTACCAGAACCTCATCGTCTCGGTCGTGCCGGCCCTGCCCGACAGCGTCCACCTGACGGCGTGGCCGGGACCGGTGATGGCGCCCCACCGCGACACGGCCCTCGAGCGCTCGATGGAGACAGCCCGGCGGGCCGTCGAGCTGGCCAGGACGCTCCGATCCGGCGCCGGGCTCAAGGTCCGCCAGCCGCTCGCCCGGCTCTGGCTGGCCCTGCCCGGCGGCGACCTGCCGGAGCGCGATGCGCTCCTGACCCTCGTCCGCGACGAGGTCAACGTGAAGGCCGTCGAGCTGATCGGCGACGAGTCGGCGCTCGTCGAGCGGCGGGTCAAGCCGCTCCTCCCGAGGATCGGCAAGCGGCTGGGCCCGGCGATCCCGGCGGTCATGGCCGCGGCCCGGGCGGGCGAGGTCGAGTTCCACGAGGACGGTTCCGTATCGCTCGCAGGCGTCACGCTCGCCGCCGACGAGGTCGAGGTCCTCGCCACGCCGCGGCCCGGCACCGCGGTCGCCCACGACGAGGGCCTCGTCGTCGTCATCGACACCGAGCTGACCCCGGAGCTCCGGGCGGAAGGCGATGCCCGCGAGCTCCAGCGCGCGATCCAGGACCTCCGCAAGGAGGCGGGCCTCGCGCTCGACGACCGGATCGACGTCTGGGTGGAGGGCCTCGCGCCCGACGTCGCGGTCCACCTGCCGGCCGTCGCCGCGGAGGTCCTGGCCGACTCGATCGCGGCCGGCGCGCCGGACGGCACGGGGCCGACGACGAACGGGACGCTCGAGCTCGGCGACGGCCCGGTCACGATCCACCTGCGCCGCCGGGGTGGTGGATGAGGGCCCGCCCGATCTGGCCGCTCTTCCTGGGGCTCGCCGCAGCGGTCGTCGCCGTCGACCAGCTCGTCAAGGCGTGGATCGTGCGCGCGATCGAGCCGGGGGGGCGGATCGAGCTCGTCGGCGAGTACCTCCGGCTGATCCTCGTCCAGAACGACGGGGCGGTATTCGGGCTCTTCCGCGACAACGCACTGCTCTTCGGGTTGCTGTCGCTCGTCGTCGTCGGTCTGATCGTCGCCTACCACGGCCGATCGCCGCGGTCGGTCTACCTCTCGACGACGCTCGGCTTCCTGCTCGGCGGGGCGATCGGCAACCTCATCGACCGGCTGCGGCTCGGGCACGTCATCGACTTCGTCGACGCCGGGATCGGGGACCTCCGCTTCTACACGTTCAACGTCGCCGACTCGGCGATCAGCCTCTCGATCCTCATGCTGATCCTGCTCGCGATCCGCCCGGGCCTCGCCGACTCCGA
>DASTVH010000292.1:0-10642 GCA_035759195.1 Candidatus Limnocylindrales bacterium | reverse complement strand
CGACCGACAGCCGGGTGAGCATGACGAACGGGCTCCAGAACGGGATGTATGACGCGACCCGGATGAAGCCCGCGATCCCGCCCGACAGCGCGAGCACCGCCTGGAAGTAGCCGACGATCGCGAGCAGGCTCAGCGGCAGCGCGATGACCTGGAGGTCCTCGGGCCGGCTGACGAGCGAACCGGCCGCGGCGTAGATGAGCGCGTAGAGCGCGAACCCCAGCACGTAGTAGGCGGCGAAGGCGAGGAGGAGCCCCGGCGAGAGCGACACGAGCGACGGGGCGATCGATCCGTCCGGTCCCAGCATGGCAACCGACAGCCCCTCCTCGAGGAAGAGCGTGGCGAGCGCCGCCGACAACACGACGGCGTACTGGGTCGCCCCCGCCGCGCCGATCCCGACGACCTTGCCGATGACGAGCTGGCGCGCCGACGCGGCGCTGATGAGCAGCTCCATGACCCGGCTCGACTTCTCGGCGACGACACCGGCCGCGACCCACATCCCGTAGATCACGAGCGTGATGAAGATGAGGACGACGAAGACGATCCCGACGATCCGCCGGCTTGCGTACTCCGAGCTCGACACCGGCGCACCGCCCGGGTTCGGGCCGTCGACGGCGGTCGTCGTGAACGTCGGCATGGCCGGCGACGCACCGGCGCTCTGGGCCCACTCGATCAGCCCGACGCCGAGCGCCCCGACCTGCATGAGCTGCAGCCGGTCCGCGCTCACGTTCTCGCTCGTCCGCAGGTCGAAGTCGATCTGCCCCGCGGTGCCGCGGCTCACGAAGAGGGCCGCGTCGAACGCACCGTCGTCGGTGTCGGCGAGGTCGCCGACGATCTCCAGCTGGTAGGTGTCGCGGCCGGACGACCCCGACTGGCTGTTGAGGATCGTCGCCATGAGGTCGCGGACCGTGACCCCGAGGGCGGGCTCCTCGGTGACGATCGCGACCCGGGTCACCTCGCCCCGGTCGAGGACGCGCAGGAAGACCGGCGACATCGCGACGAGGACGGCGAGCGTCGCGAGGATCAGCGTCGAGATCGTGAACAGCCGGCTCCGGACCCGCTCGACGTACTCGCGCTTCGCGATCGTCAGCGCGTTCGGAAAGAGCGGCTCACGGCGGATGCCGGAGCGCGGGGCCGGCGGCGGCATTTCGGCCGGGTCGGTCATGCGGCCGGCTCGTCGGTGGCGACCGCACTGTCGGCGTCCGGATCGCCGTCGACACGATCGGGCGACGGCGCGAGGTGTGTCTCCTCCTCGGCGGGGTGGCCGACGTGGTCGATGAAGATCTGCTCGAGCGACGCCTCGGCGACCTCGAAGTGGGTCACCCGGGCACCGCGGGCCAGGGCGGCCTGGAGGACGACGTCGGGATCGACGCCGGCGTCGAGCTCGATCTCGGTCCGGTCGATGCCCGGCCGCAGGATCCGGGCCCCCGGAACGTCGGCGATCCAGGCGAGGCGGTGGTCGCCATCCACCGCGAGCTTCACCATCCGCCGCCCGGCGGCACGGCGGATGTCCCGGACCGCGCCCCCGACGACGACCCGGCCCCGGTCGACGATCGCGATCGACTCGCAGAGGGCCTCGACAGTCTCCATCTGGTGCGTCGAGAAGATGAGGGTCTTGCCCTGGTCGCGGAGCTCGAGGAACGCCTCGCGGAGCAGTGCGACGTTGACCGGATCGAGCCCGGTGAACGGCTCGTCCATGAGCAGGACCTCGGGGTCGTGGAGGATCGCCGCCACGAGCTGGATCTTCTGCTGGTTGCCCTTCGAGAGCTCCTCGGCGCGTCGGTCGCCCAGCTCCGGAACACGGAAGCGGCCGAGCCAGTGGCGGGCCTCGCGCCTCGCCCGCTCCGCCGGCACCCCGTACAGCGAGCCGAAGTACACGAGCTGATCGACGACGGTCATCCGCGGGTAGAGGCCGCGCTCCTCGGGCAGATAGCCCCACGTCGAGCGGGCGATCGCCCGGCTGTCGATGCCATCCCACGCGATCGTCCCCGCGTCGGCCTCGAGCACGCCGAGCACGATTCGCATCGTCGTCGTCTTGCCGGCGCCGTTCGAGCCGAGGAATCCGAAGACCTGGCCGTTCGGCACCTCGAACGAGAGGTCGTCGAGGGCGAGGACCGGGCCGAAGCGCTTCGTGATGCGGTCGATGACGAGGGGCATCGCACGGAGGATAGCCCTTCGACTGCCCGGATCCGCTTGACCCGATGGTCCCGGGCACATGATCCTGGGCGCGCGGTCCCGACCTAATCACGCCCGCCCTGGAACAGACCGCGGGGTCAACGCGTCCCAGCCCTCGTTGACAACCCTTGCCCATGTGGAGCTTCACCATGAACAGACGAGCGGGCATCATGCTCGTGTCCCTCCTCCTCGCGTCGGTCGCGCTCGCCGCCTGTGGCGGCGCGGCATCGCCGTCGCCCGTGCCGTCCGGCTCGCCGGCGCCCGTCCCGTCGGCCTCACCGTCGCCGGACGGAGCAGGCTTCGCCCTGAACGAGTCGCCGGCCGGCCTCGGCTGCGACGCGATGCGTCCCCCGTACGACGAGATCGTCTTCCGCATCGACCCGGACGCCGACGAGCCGGTCACGGCGATCGCCGACACGGGCGCGGTCCTCAAGACCTACTGGTCGGCAGGGTTCGTCGGCGGCACGGCGGATGATCCTGTCGTCCGCGACGCCCAGGGCGATGTCGTCCTCTCCGACGGGGACAGGCTGGCCGTCCCCGAGGCCGAGTGGCCGCGCCTGCACGGCTACTTCGTGTGCCCCTCGAACGACGCCGTGTACGTCCTCGAGGTCGACCCCAGCTGAGCGGAGGGGCGGCGGCCCGCGCACCCTACAATGGCGCGCGTGACCGTCGCCCCCTCCCCCACCATTCCGATCAGGATCCATGCCGACCGGACGGCCCGGACGCTCGAGATCGACTGGCAGGACGGCCATTCGACCGTCTACGACTTCACGGCGCTTCGCTGGCTCTGCCCCTGCGCCTACTGCCGGGGCGAGGCCGGCATGCCGGGCTGGCTCGACAGCGGCCCGACGCTCACGACCGAGCAGACCCGGATGGTCGACATCGCGCTCGTCGGCAACTACGCGGTGGCCCCGTCGTGGGGCGACGGCCATCACACCGGCTACTACACGTTCGCGCTGCTGCGGGACCGCTGTCCGTGTCCGATCTGCGAAGCCCGGCGCGCCGCCGATCCACATCACCACGAGGAGACCGAGGGATGATCGTCGCGACCACTCCGTTCATCGCGGGCCACCGGGTCACCGAGACGAAGGGCCAGGCCTTCGGGCTGGTCGTCCGCAGCCGCGGCTTCTCGGGCAACCTGATCGCCGGTTTGCGTTCGCTCGGCGGCGGCGAGATCAAGGAGTACACCTCGCTCCTCGAGGACACCCGGCGCCAGGCGCTCGACCGGCTCGTGAAGAACGCGACGCTCATGGGCGCCAACGCGATCATCTCGATGCGCTTCGACAGCTCCGAACTGGCCGGCACGATGTCCGAGATCGTCGCGTACGGGACGGCGGTCGTGGTCGAGCCCGATGCCGGTGCCGGCCAGCCGACCCTCGAGTAGCGTCACGACGATGCTCGGTACGACGACGCGGATCGTCCTCGCGGTCCTCGGGCTGCTGATGGCGCTGGCCGGCCTGGCCGCGACCGCGGTGGGTGCCGGGCTCGCCGGGCTGTGGATCACCGCGATCGGGGCGGCGATCGTCGTGGCCCTCGTCATCGAGCGGCAGCGCTACCGCTCGGAGGCAGCCGACACGACGTTCGATCCGCACGGCCCCGGCGGCGGCGAGCCCGGCCCGATCGAGCCGCGCTTCCGCCCGACCGACGAGCTCTTCGTCGACCCGACGACCCGGCACCTCATGCGCGTCCACGTGGACCCGCGGACCGGCGAGCGGCGCTACGTGGCGGAGGGCTGACCGCGCGTCGTCAGCCCTCGCGCATCCCCCACGGCGAGCCGTAGGCGACGAGCCGGTCGAGGAATGGAGCCGCGTCGAACGCCTCCGGACCCAGCACGCCGGTTCCGGACCAGGCGCCCTCGGCCAGCAGCTCGAGGGCGATCACCGGGTTGATCGCGGTCTGCCAGACGACCGCCTGCGCGCCGTACTCACGCATCGACCACTCGTTGTCGACGACGTGGTAGAGGTAGACCTCCTTCGGTTGCCCGTCCGGGCCGGTCCCGCGAACCCACGTCCCGGCGCAGGTCCTGCCGCGCATCCGATCGCCGAGCCCGGCCGGGTCCGGCAGGACGGCCGCCACGACGTCCCGCGGCGAGACCTCGGCCCCACCGACCCGGACCTTCTCGGTCCGATCGAGACCCAGCTTGCGCAGCGTCCTGAGGACGTCGATGAACTCCTCGCCGAGGCCGTACTTGAACGTCACCCGCCGGGCCCTGATCCAGCGCGGGATGAGCACGACCTCCTCGTGTTCGACGTTGACGCACTCGACCGGCCCGATCCCCTCGGGAAAGTCGAAGACCTCGGGCTCGCTGAACGGTTCGGTCGTGAACCAGCCGCGGCCGTCCTCCCAGACGACCGGTGGGTTCAGGCACTCCTCGATCGTCGTCCAGATCGAGAACAAGGGGGCGAACTCGTAGCCCTCGACGACGAGGTCGGCGCCGTCGCGCACGCCGATCTCGTCGATCGACGCGAACAGCCGGTCGGCGGCGTGGCGGGCGAACACGTCCGACAGCCCCGGCTCGACGCCGATTCCGACAAGCGCCAGCCGGCCCGCCGCCTCCCACGCCGCGGCCCGATCGAACTGCTCGTCGCCGAGCTTCACGCCGGTCAGCTCGTGGGGCCGGTCCGGGTGGGGCCGCGACAGCGACATCGCCATGTCGAGGTAGTCCGCGCCGGCCGCGAAGGCGCCGTCGAAGATCGGCATCACGAAGCGCGGGTCGACCGCGTTGAGGACGTGGCTGATCCCCTCCGCCCGGCAGAGCTCGGCGACCTGGTCGGCATCGGAGGCGTCCAGCCGTGCCGCCCGGAACCGCTCGTCGGCGGCCCGGTCGACGACCCGCCGGGCCCGGCCCTCGTCGTAGTCGGCGACGACGATCCGCTCGAAGAACGAACGTCGGGCGGCGATCGGGACGACCGAGCCACCGACACCGCCCGCGCCGACGACCAGGATCCGCATGTCCATCGGCGAAGTATCGCGGCCGACGGCCGGCTCGGACACCGCCGTGCCGCCGACCGGGACTTCTGACCCTCAGCACACGCGTGTTATCCTCGCCGGCCCGGACCCCGCGTCACGGTCCGGACGGCAGCGCGACCCGCGGGGAGCAACCTTTCGGCCATGACCGTCGTCGACGAGCGGAGCGTCGAGACCGCTCGCCAGCCCCACCGCCGAGCCGCTCGGACGGACGGCCGGCTGCCGTACCTGAACCGCGAGCTGTCCTGGCTCGAGTTCAACGCCCGCGTCCTGCACGAGGCGCGCGATCCCCGCAACCCGCTCCTGGAGCGGGTGAAGTTCCTCGCGATCTTCGCCTCGAATCTCGACGAGTTCTTCCAGGTCCGGATCGCCGGCCTGCGCCAGCAGGTCAGCGCCGGTTCGGCCACGGCCGCGCCGGACGGCAGGAGTGCCGCCGAGCAGCTCGTCGCCGCCCGAGCCCGCATCCTCGAGCTCGTCTCGGACCACAGCACGATCTACGCCGCGCTCCGCCGCGAGCTACGCGACGAGGGCATCGAGATCGTGAACTACTCCGCGATCCCCGAGCATCACGTCACGCTCCGTCAGCGGTTCCTCGACGAGATCTATCCCGTTCTGACGCCGCTCGCGGTCGACCCCGGCCACCCGTTCCCGTACATCTCGACGCTCAGCCTCTCGATCGCCGTCGGGCTGCGCGATCCCGAGTCCGGCGAGACCCGATTCGCTCGGGTGAAGGTGCCCCAGATCCTGCCCCGCCTCCTGCAGGTGGAACCGAGCCGATTCATCCTGATCGACCAGGTCATCGAGGCCAACCTCGACGCGTTGTTCAGCGGCATGGAGGTCGTCGAGCACCACCTCTTCCGGGTCACGCGCAACGCCGACCTGGCGATCGAGGAGGACGAGGCCGACGACCTGCTCATGGCCCTCGAGGAGGAGCTCCGCCGGCGCCGCTTCGGTGAGGCCGTCCGACTGGAGGTCGAGCGCTCGATGCCGGCCGCGACACGCCAGATCCTGCTCCGCGGGATCGGCCTCGGCGAGGACGACTGCTACGAGATCCGGGGCATGCTCGACCTGACCGGCCTGCGGGCGATCGCCGAGCTGGACCGGCCGGACCTGCGGAGCGCCCCGTGGACCCCGGTGACACCGCCCCGTCTCGTCCCGCCCGACGAGGACGAGCCGGCCGACGTGTTCGCCGCGATTCGGACCGGCGACCTGCTCGTCCACCACCCCTACGAGAGCTTCGCCGCCTCGATCGAACGGTTCATCGCCCAGGCGGTCGACGACCCCGAGGTCCTCACGATCAAGATGACGCTCTATCGGACGTCGGGCGACTCGCCGATCGTGCGCGACCTCATCCGGGCGGCCGAGCAGGGCAAGCAGGTCGTGGTCCTCGTCGAGATCAAGGCGCGCTTCGACGAGGAGGCGAACATCGTCTGGGCCCGCAAGCTCGAGCAGGCAGGCGCCCACGTCGTCTACGGGCTCGTCGGGCTCAAGACCCATTCGAAGGTGACGCTCGTCGTCCGCCGCGAAGGCTCGGGGCTGCGACGGTACGTCCACATCGGGACGGGCAACTACAACCACCGGACGGCTCGCCTCTATACCGACCTGGGCCTCCTCTCCTGCCGGCCGGAGCTCGGCGCCGACGTGACCGACCTCTTCAACGTCCTGACCGGCCTCTCCCGGCAGCGCGAGTTCCGCCGCCTGCTCGTCGCGCCGCACAGCCTCCGCAGCCGGTTCCTCGAGCTCGTCGAGCGCGAGATCGCCCATGCCTCCGTCGGGCACGAGGCGTGGATCGTCCTGAAGGTCAACGCGGTCGTCGATGTCGAATGCATCGAGGCGCTCTACCGTGCGTCGCAGGCCGGCGTCCGCATCGAGCTGATCAGCCGCGCGGCCTGCTCGCTCCAACCCGGCCTGCCCGGGATCTCCGAGCGGATCAGCGTCCGCTCGATCGTCGGCGAATTCCTGGAGCACTCCCGGGTCTGGGGCTTCGGCAACGGGGACGAGCCCGACTGGTACATCGGTTCGGCGGACCTCATGGACCGCAACCTGGACCGGCGGGTCGAGGCAGTCGTCCCGGTCGAGGATGTCGAGGCTCGGGGTCGTCTGGCCGAGTTCATCGAGATCCTCCTCGCCGACGATCGCCGCTCGTGGCAGCTGGGCGCCGACGCCGTCTGGCGCCGGACGGAGGAGCTGACCGGGACGCCCGGGACGATCGACACCCACGAGGAGCTCCGCCAGCGCGCGCTGGCGGCGGCCGCCGTCGCGACCGTGCCTCGCCGGCCCGGCGCCGGCGCGGGGTCCCTGGACCCGCGGGCATGAGGCACCCCGGATGAGCGAGTCGCCCGTGGCGCCGCGGCCGGTCGAGGTCGAGCTCAAGTACCGCCTCCTCGAGTCGGCCGCCGCCGACCGCTACCTCGTGGCCGACGAGCTGGGCAGCTTCCGGCCGATCAGCCCGCTCCGGTCGAACCAGCTGGAAGATCGCTACCTCGACACGGCCGACGGGGCGCTCGCCCGGGCCGGGTTCGTAGCCCGCCTGCGGCAGACCGCCCGGGGCACGTCGGTCTCGGTCAAGTCCACGTCGCGCCGGCCGGGTGTCACCGGGGCCCACCGGCGAGAGGAGCTCGAGGGGCCGGCCGACCGGACCGCCGGCCCGCGCGATTGGCCCGCGTCCGACGCCCGCTCGCTGATCCTCGAGCAGTGCGGCGATGCGCCGCTCGTCGAGCTCGTGACGATCCGTCAGCTGCGCCACAAGCGGCAGCTCCAGTCGGCCGACGGGCTCGTGGAGCTCAGCCTCGACGAGGTCGACGCGGTCGTCCGGAGCCGGGTGATCGAGCGCTTCGTCGAGCTCGAGGTGGAGCTCATCGAAGGCGACGAGGCAGCGCTCGAGCCGATCGACGCGATCCTCGCGGCCAATCCGGGACTGGCCCGATCGACCGGGTCGAAGCTCGAATCGGCGCTGGCCGCGCTCCGGGCGACGAGCGGCCGGCGGGCGCGGCGGGCCGCCAGCATCCTGCCGCTCGTCGAAGGTGCCACAGCCGACCCGGCGGCCATCGTCGAGGCGATCACCGCCCCGCCGGCCGCGACGCCGGGACGACCGCCGCCCCGGGCACGGCCGAAGGCGGGCGCCCCGCGGAAGGCGCCGCGATCGCGAACCGGGACGGGCCGGAGGTCGGGTGGGCGTCCGGGCGACACGGCGCGGGAGGCTCGTGGTGGGCGCGCAGGGGCGGCGGTGCCCGAAGCCGGGGCGCCGCCGGCCGACGATGTGCCGATCGAGCCCGGGACGGCCGCTTCGGAACCGTCGGCCCCGGAGGCGAGCGCCGAGCCGCCGGCGAGCGCCGAGCCGCCGGCGAGCGCCGAGCCGCCGGCGAGCGTCGAGCCGCCGGCCGAGCAGCCTCGTCTCGCGGTCGGCAAGACGCCCGGCGTCCTGGCCGACGACCACGTGGCCGAGGCCGGCCGCAAGGTTCTCCGGTTCCACCTGGCCCGGATGCTCGCCCGCGAAGCCGGCACCCGCGATGGGCGCGATCCCGAGGAGCTCCACGCGATGCGGGTCGCGACCCGCCGCCAGCGGGCCGCCTGGCGGGTCTTCGGGAGCGCCTTCCGGCGGGGCCGGACGAGGGCCCACCGGACGCGCCTCCGCGACGTCGCCGCGCGGCTGGGCGCCGTCCGCGATCTCGACGTCCTGCTCGAGGCGGCCGACCGGTACCGGGCGGAGCTCCCCGGACCCGAGCAGCGGGCCCTCGAGCCGCTCCTCGCCGGCTGGCGGGCGCACCGCGACGATGCCCGGCGGCTCCTCATCCGGGAGCTCGATTCGGACGCGTACCGGCGCTGGATCGACGACTACGGCGAGTTCGTCCGCCACGAGGGCCTCGCCGTCGTCCCGGTCGCGCCGACCGAGCCGCACCGCGTCCGCGACACCGCGGCGTCGCGGATCCTGGCCGCGTACGAGGGCGTCCGGGCCTACGAGCCCGTGCTCCGCTGGGCCGACGTCGAGACCCTTCACGACTTGCGGATCGCCGGCAAGTGGCTGCGCTATACGATCGAGTTCGTACGCGAGGCGCTCGGTCCCGATTCGGGCCTGCTGATCGAACGGGTGACGGCGCTCCAGGACCATCTCGGCGAGCTCAACGACGCCGACGTCACCGCCCACATGGCCCGCTCATTCCTCGTCGAGAACGCCGGCCCGCTCAGCCAGCTCGAGAGCGCGGCGATCGCCCGCTACCTCGTCAGCCGCGAGCGGGAGGTCGCTCGCCTGCGGCGGACCGTCGGTGGCCCGTGGCGGGGCGTGACCGGCGTCTCCTTCCGGCGGGCACTCGCCCGGACCGTCGCCTCCCTCTAGCCGGAGCCCGCCGCCGCCGCGCCCGGCGCCCATCGCCGCGATCCGGACCGGCGATCGGGAAACCCCCGCCCGAGCCGGCCTCAGTCGCCGACCCAGCCGTGGGCGAGCTGGTCGAGGCGATCGCGCCAGGCCGGCCCGGCGTGGGAGACGGCGAGGACCGCCCCCTCCCGGATGCCGCGCTCCGAGATCCGGACCCGGTCGACGCCGTAGCGCTCGGCGACCGCATCGAGGATGGCCGCGCCCGCGGCGAGGATGCGGACCCTGGCCGGTCGGACGCCGTGGGCCGTCGCGACGTCATCGGCGGGCGTGCCGCCGACGATCCGAAACGCCGCGGCGAGCCGAGAGCGTTCGAGGCGTCCGTTCGACTCGCTCCCGTCGGGCGCGAGAATCCGGGCGAGGTTCGACCCGGTGCCGCCGACCGCGACGATCTCCGTCGGGCGCGCCGGCGGCGCCGCGTCGAACGCGCCTCGAACCGCGCCGCGCAGCGCGTCGAGCTCGTCGGGCGTCGGCGGATCGTGGTGGACGAGGCGGCTCGTGAGCGTGCTCGCCCCGACCCGGATCCCGGCCGCCTGCGCCGGCCGGTCGGGGCCGATCGCGACCAGCTCCGTGCTGCCGCCGCCGATGTCGACGACCAGCACCTCCTGCTCGACCGGCCGGCCCTCGGTGACGCCGATCAGCGTGAGGAACGCCTCCTCGTCGTGCTCGAGAACGTGGAGCGGGACGCCGGTGCCCTCGACGACCTCGCCGGCGACCCGGCCGGCGTCGGCCAGGCGGCGGAGCGGCTCCGTCGCCACGAAGGTGATCGACTCAGCGCCGGCCTCGCGGGCCGTCCAGGCATAGTGGGTCAGCGCGTCGACGAGCGTCTCGCGACCCTCCGCACCGAGCAGGCCCCGGCCCTCGACTGCCTCCCCGAGCCCGAGGAAGGAGGATTCGTCGAGCTGCGGCTCGACGCGGTGGTCGACGATCCGGGCGACGAGGAGATGGACCGACGTCGACCCGAGATCGACCGCGGCCGCCGTCCGCGGCCCCGACGATACGCGCGCCACGCGTCAGCGTCCGGTCAGCTCGGTGGCTCCTCCGGGCCGGTGGCGGCCCCGCGTCGTCGGCCGCGGCGGCTCGTCGCTCGCGGGGACTCGGCCTTGGCCGGCGGCGCGGCCTGCCTCGCGCTCG
>DASTVH010000291.1:0-4656 GCA_035759195.1 Candidatus Limnocylindrales bacterium | reverse complement strand
CGGCGCGTCGAACGTGTCGTTCGGGTTGCCGAACCGCGAGGGCATCAACGCCGCGTACCTCGCGATGGCGATGGCTTCGGGCCTCACGTCGGCGATCACGAACCCCATCGCCGAGGGCGTCCGCCACGCCGTGATGGCCGGCGACGTGCTGCTCGGCAACGACCCCGACGCGTCGCGCTGGATCCGCGCCTTCCGGGTCGCCCCACCCGACGGCGAGGCGGGCGGCCGTCGGATCAACCGGCGGCGGGCCGGCCCGGTCCCGGCCGGCTGAGGGGACTCCGGGATGACGGAAACCGCCGAGCCGCTCGTCATCTTCACCCCGTCGGGCCGGCGCGGCCGGGTCCCGGTCGGGACAACGGTCCTCGACGCGGCGCGAACGCTCGGCGTCGACATCGACTCCGTCTGCGGCGGGCGGGGGATCTGCGGCCGCTGCCAGGTCGAGCAGGGCGTCGGCAGCTTCCCGAAGCACGGGATCGAGTCGCGCCCGGACAACCTCTCGCCGTTCGGTCCGATCGAGGCCGAGTACCGGGCGCACCGCGGCGAGCTCGCCGAGGGCCGGCGGCTGTCCTGTGCGGCCCACGTTCGGGGCGACCTCGTGATCGACGTCCCGCCCGAGAGCCAGGTCTACCGCCAGGTCGTCCGCAAGGCCCTGGACGTCCGGGACTTCCACATCGATCCGGTCGTCCGCCTCCACTACGTTGAGGTCGCACCGCCCGAGCTGGCGTCCCCGAGCGGCGATCTCGGCCGGCTCCAGGAATCGCTCGAGCGGGAGTGGGGCCTGACCGACCTCGACGCCGACCTCGAGGTCATCCGGGCGCTCCAGCCGGCGCTCGAGGCGGGGGGGCACGCGGTCACGGTCGCGGTCCACGACGGCCGGACGATCAGCGCCGTCTGGCCCGGTTTCCACGACCGGGCGTTCGGGGTCGCGATCGACGTTGGATCGACGACGATCGCCGGGCACCTCGCGAACCTCCATGACGGCTCCGTCCTCGCCAGCCACGGCGTGATGAACCCCCAGATCCGCTTCGGCGAGGACCTCATGAGCCGGGTGAGCTACGCGATGATGCATCCCGAGGGCGCGGCCGAGATGACCGCGGCGGTCCGCAAGGCGCTCAACGGGCTCCTCGCCCAGCTCGCGATGAGCGCCGGCGTCAAACGCGACGGGATCCTCGAGCTCGCGGTCGTCGGCAACCCGATCATGCATCACCTCGTGCTCGGGATCGACCCGGTCCCGCTCGGCTCGGCGCCCTTCGCGCTCGCGACCGACCGGGCCGTTCGCATCCGGGCCTCCGAGCTGGAGCTGCGAACCCATCCGGGCGCCCGGGTCTACCTGCTGCCGTGCATCGCCGGTCACGTCGGGGCCGACACGGCCGGGGCGATCCTGGCCGAGGCGCCCCACGAGTCCGACGCCGTCGAGCTCGTCGTCGACGTCGGCACGAACGCCGAGATCGTGCTCGGCAACCGCCACTTCCTGCTCGCGGCCTCCTCGCCGACGGGTCCGGCCTTCGAGGGCGCCCAGATCAGCGCAGGGCAGCGCGCCGCGCCCGGCGCGATCGAGCGGGTCCGGATCGACCAGGAGACGCTCGAGCCCCGCTTTCGGGTCATCGGCGTCGAGCCCTGGTCCGACGAGCCGGGCTTCGCCGAGGCGGCAGCCGAAACGGGCGCCACGGGCATCTGCGGCTCGGGCATCGTCGAGGCGATCGCCGAGCTCTTCCTCGCGGGGGTCATCACTCCCGACGGGATCGTCGACGGAGCCCTCGCCCCGCGCAGCCCGCGGATCGTCGCCGACGGCCGGACCTTCTCCTACGTGCTCGCGGATGCGGAGGGCAATCGGCCCCGGATCGCGGTCACCCAGAACGACGTCCGGGCGATCCAGCTCGCGAAGGCCGCCCTCTACGCCGGCGTCCGGCTGCTGATGGACCACGCCGGGATCGACTCGGTCGAGGAGGTCCGGCTCGCCGGCGCGTTCGGCAGCCAGATCGACCCGTTCCACGCGATGGTCCTCGGGCTGATCCCCGACGCCGACCTCGAGCACGTCAGGGCGGCCGGCAACGCGGCCGGTACGGGCGCTCTCATCGCGCTCCTCTCGAACGCCGCCCGGCGCGAGATCGAGGGCGTCGTCCGGACCGTCGAGAAGATCGAGACCGCGGTCGAGCCGCGCTTCCAGGAGCACTTCGTCGAGGCGATGGCGTTCCCTCACCGGACGGCCGCGTACCCGAACCTGTCGGCCGTCGTCGAGCTGCCGGCCCGGCGGGCGGGTGTGGCCGGCGCCCACGCCGACGGTGCGAGCCCCGAACGCAGGAGAAGGCGCCGCGCCGCCGTCGGTTCGGCCAGGGAGGACCGATGACGACCGACGCACCGCGCCACCGGACCGGCGGTCGGGCCGGCCGCCAGGCAGCCCGACTCCGCAGCCACGTCGAGCGCGAGCCGTTCCTCACCCGGACGCTGGCCCCGTTCGAGGTCCTCAACGAGGAAGGCCTCGCGACGCTCGAGTTCAACGCCGACACGATCCTCGAGCGGGTCGGGCTCGAGTTCCGGGGAGATCCCGACGCTCTGCGCCTGTTCCGGGACGCCGGCGCCGACGTCGACGGCGAGCGGGTCCGTTTCCCGCGCGGCCTCGCCCGCCAGATCGTCCAGGCGACGGCGCCGCGCGAGTTCACCCAGTACGCCCGGAACGAGGCGAACAGCGTCCGGATCGGTGGCGACGCGACGGTGTTCGCCCCGAACTACGGCTCGCCGTTCGTCCGCGACCTGGACAACGGCCGGCGCTACGGCACCATCGAGGACTTCCGCAACTTCGTGAAGCTCGCCTACATGAGCCCCCACCTCCACCACAGCGGCGGCACGGTCTGCGAGCCGGTCGACGTGCCGGTGAACAAGCGCCACCTCGACATGGTCTACGCCCACATGCGGTTCTCGGACAAGCCGTTCATGGGTTCGGTCACCGCTCCCGAGCGGGCCCGCGATACCGTCGAGATGGCCCGGATCCTCTTCGGCGCCGACTACCTCGAGACGCACCCCGTGATCCTCAGCCTCATCAACGCGAACTCGCCGCTCGTGTGGGACGCGACGATGCTCGGCGCGGCCCGGGCCTACGCCGAGGCGAACCAGGCGACGCTTCTGACCCCCTTCATCCTCGCCGGGGCGATGGCCCCGGTGACCGCAGCGGCGGTCTGCGCCCAGACGCTTGCCGAGGCGCTCGGCGGGATGGCCTTCGTCCAGCTCGTCCGGCCCGGCGCGCCGGTCGTCCTCGGCAGCTTCGCGAGCTCGATCTCGATGCAGTCGGGCGCGCCGACCTTCGGGACGCCCGAACCCGCCCTCGTGCTCTACGTCATGGCCGCCCTCGCCCGGCGGCTCGGCGTGCCGTTCCGCTCCGGCGGCAACCTCTGCGCTTCGAAGATCCCCGACGCCCAGGCCGCCTACGAGTCGGCGGCGACGTTCGGGCCGACGATCCTCGCGGGCGTGAACTTCGTCCTTCACGCCGCGGGCTGGCTCGAGGGCGGGCTCGCCGTCGGCTACGAGAAGTTCATCCTCGACGCGGACCAGTGCGGGATGGCCGCGGTCTTCGTGAAGGGCGTCGATCTCTCGGAGAACGGCCAGGCGGTCGACGCGATCGTCGAGAACGGGCCGGGCCAGCACTTCCTCGGCACCGCCCACACGCTCGCCAACTTCGAGACCGCGTTCTACCGATCCGAAACCGCCGACAACAACAGCTTCGAGCAGTGGCAGGAGGATGGCGGGCTCGACGCCGCCCAGCGGGCGAACGCGATCTGGAAGCGGATGCTCCGCGAATACGAGGCACCGCCGCTCGACTCCGGGATCGACGAGGCGCTCGGCGAGTTCATCGCGAAACGCAAGGCCTCGATGCCGGATTCGGAGGTCTAACCGGCGCCGTGCTCTTCCGCCGCCGATCCCGCCTGGCGCCGCCCGCCCGCGACGCGCTCGCTGGCCTCCTTGCCGCGCCGACGTTCGAGCTCGTGCCGCTGAAAAACGCGCTCGGCCAGGCCGACCACCTGCCTTCGGGCGCCACCGTGTCAGTGACGGCGTCGCCGGCGAAGGGCCTCGAGGCGACGGTCGCGCTCTGTGAGCAGCTCCAGGCGCGGGGCTTCCGGGCGGTGCCGCACCTCTCGGCCCGCATGGTCCGGGACCGGGCCCACCTGACGGACCTCATCGCCTGGCTCGAGGGGGCGGGCGTGAACCGGGCGTTCGTCGTCGGTGGCGACGAGAAGGAGCCGGGCGACTACCCCGACGGGCTGTCGCTCCTGCGCGAGATGGCCGAGATCGGCCACCCGCTCGGCGAGATCGGCATCCCTTGCTATCCACAGGGCCACGCGTTCATCGCCGACGGGCCGCTCCTCGACGCGCTCCGGGCGAAGGCGGCGTTCGCGAGCTACATGACGACGCAGCTCTGCTTCGATCCGGGCGCGATCGCGACGTGGATCGCCGCCCGCCGGGCGGAAGGCCTGGTGCTTCCGGTCCACGTCGGCGTTCCCGGAGTGGCCGAGCCGCATCGGCTGCTCGCGATCACGGCCCGCATCGGCGTCGCCGACACGCATCGGTTCCTCTCGAAGAACATCCGGTTCGTCGCCCGGTTGATGCGCTCGGGCGGCTTCTACCGCCCGGACGCGCTGCTCGAGGGCATCGCCCCCCACGCCG
>DASTVH010000290.1:0-3213 GCA_035759195.1 Candidatus Limnocylindrales bacterium | reverse complement strand
GGCCGACGGCTCGCCCGCGGCCGGGCCCGCGCCGATTCCCGTGGGGCGAGCACATCCGACGTGTTCGACGTCCCTCAATCCCGAATCTGCGCCGGATTACCGTGGGGGGAGCAGGATCGACCCGAATCGACCCGGCAGCTCGCCAATCTGTCGGTTGTGCTCGCGGGGCGGGAATCCGGCGCGGCGCGGGGCGGGAATCCGGCGCGGCGCGGGCGAAGAGACCCGGGCTGGGCGGGACCGGCGCGGGGGCTACGGAAAGATGCTGCGCAGCGCGTCCCGCAGCCTGCCCAGCCCGCCGCTCGCGGGCGCCGACTCGTACCGCAGCGGCTCGCCGTCGGCCAGCGTTCCGGCGCCCCACTGGAGGAGCCCGACCGCGGTCGAGTAACCCGGCGAGAGGATCGTGTCGACGAGTCCGCCGATGTTCTGCGGCCCGGCGATCCGGACGGGCGTCTGGAGCACCTCGCGGGCGAGCTCCGCGGCCCCGGCGAGCTGGGCCCCGCCGCCGGTCAGGACGATGCCCGCCGGCAGCATCCCGCTGCCGGCCCGGCTCATCTCGCCCCGCATCAGCTCGAACGTCTCGCGCATCCGGGCCTCGATGATCTCGCAGACCTCGAGCCGCCCGATCGTCCGCCCGGCGTCCTCGCCGAGGACCGAGACGTTGATCTCCTCGTCCTCCTCGACCGACGCGAGGTTGCAGGTCCCGTGCTCGATCTTGAGCTCCTCGGCGACCTGGAGGCTCGTCTTGAGCCCGATCGCGACGTCGTTCGTGACGTTGTTGCCGCCGACCGGCAGGACGACCGTCCGGAACGGCGAGCCGTCGGCGAACATCGCGAGATCGATCGTCCCCGCGCCGATGTCGGCGACCGCGACGCCGAGCTCCTTCTCCGTCTCGGACAGGACGGCCTCGGCCGAGGCGAGTCCCGCCGCGACGAGCTCGTCGATCTTCACGCCCGCGGCGTTGACGCACTTCGAGAGGTTCTGGACGGCGGTGGCCGAGCCGGTGACGATGTGGACCTCGACCTCGAGCCGCAGGGCGCTCATCCCGAGCGGGTCCTTGACGCCCTCCTGGCCGTCGACCTTGAAGCCGCGACGCTCGACGTGGAGGACCTCCTGGTTCGACGGGATCGAGATCGCCCGGGCGACCTCGATCGCCCGGTTGACGTCCTCCCGGCTGACCTCCTTGCGGGGCCCGCTGACCGCGACCTGGCCGGGCGAGTTGAGGCTCTCGACGTGCTGGCCGCCGACCGCCACGAATGCGCGGTCGATCTTCCAGCCCGACAGGCGCTCGGCCCGCTCGACCGACTCGTAGATCGAGCGAACGGTCTGGTCGATGTTGACGACGACGCCCTTCTTGAGGCCGAGCGAGGCGACGGTCCCGTGGCCCATGACCGTCAGCCGTCCGTCGCGGCTCACCTCGCCGATGAGCGTGCAGACCTTGGACGTGCCGACGTCGACCCCGACGAGGACCGCTTCTCTCTCCACGCCGCCGACCATACCTCCCGCTAGACGAAGTGACGCCGGATGAGCGCCACGTTGTTGAAGATCCGGAACCCGAAGTTGATCAGTGCCACCAGGTACAGATCGAGGCTCAGCCGGTCGCCGATGAACGTCAGGATGACGGCCACGATCGCGTTCGTGAGGAAGCCGCTGATGAAGATCCGATTGTCGTAGACGCCGTCGAGCTCGGCCCGCACGGCCCCGAGGACCGAGTCGAGCGCGGCGAGGATCGCCACGGCCGAGTAGCGGCTGAACTCGAAGCTGACATTGACGTTGAGCACGAGCCCGGCAAGGACGCCCAGGAGGAGACCCGCCAGGGGTAGGAACACTCGGCGCCGCCCTCGATCCGGTGCGTTTCGGCAAGGCTACCCGACGCGAGCGAACAGCGGCAACCCGAGCTCACGGTGCGGCAGGCGACGGCGAGGGGCTCGCCTTGGGAATGTAGGTCCCGTCCCGGTCGTCGGCGAGGATCACGAGGGCGACCGTCGCCTCGCCGGCCTCGGTGAGGAGTGCGTCGAGCAGCTGGATCTGGCCCGGGATGAGCTCGGTCGTCCGCACGCTGAGGCCGTAGAACCCGAACACGGCCACCCAGCTGCGGGGCACCGAGCTCACGACGAAGCCGTGGTCGTCGGTCACCCCGACCGACAGCCCCGCCGCGGCGCTGCCGACCTCGGCCGGCGTGAGCGACGCGAGCCTGGTCGCCGCGTCGAGGTCGACGGGGTCGATCGTCGTCCCGACCTCGAACCGGCGGGCCGCCGCCCGATCGTCGCTGATCACCGGCAGCTCGGCGATCGCCTCGGGCGGCGCCTGGCCCGCGGCGAGCTCGGCGAACAGGAAACCCGTGCCGTCGACGAGCCAGCGCCGCTCGCCCGAGCGCCAGACGAGCAGGGCCCGCCGCTCGTCGATCCGGACCGCGACCGTGTCGGGCAGGCCGATCGAGATCTCCGCCCCGCTGACCGCGGGCAGCTCGCGGAGCCGCGCCTCGAGCGGCTCGGTCCGGATCGCGAAGAGGTTCGTATCCGCCGCCAGGTCGAGGGTCGAGCGGACCTCCGCCTCGGTCGTCACGACGGTCCCCTCGACGCGCAGGCGGGCGTAGGAGAACGCCGAGGTCGAGGCGAGCCCGTAGATCGCGCCGGCCGACAGCAGGAGTGCCAGGATCGCTCCGGCCCGGACCCGGGTCAGGCCGGCCGACCGCCGTCGGATCCGCTGGGTCCGCCGACCCGGGCCGCCAGGCCGGCGGACGGGCCGGCCGGTCATCGCGGCAGGTCGGCCGGGGTGAGTCGCCGGCCGGCCCGCGAGGCGTGCCGCTCGAGCGCCAGCTCGACGACGCGGATGCAGACGTCGGCGAACGTGTAGCCGCCGTCGGCCGGCATCGTCGGAAAGAGGCTGATCGGGGTGAAGCCCGGGATCGTGTTGATCTCGGAGAGGAACACCTCGTCACCGCGGACGAGGAAGTCGACACGGGCGAAACCCTCGGCGCCGATCGCCCGGTAGGCATCGCGGGCGATCTTGAGGATCGTCGCCTTCGTCGCCGCCGAGACCTCGGCCCGCGTGGACGTCTCCGACAGGCCCGGCGTGTACTTCGCCGCGTAGTCGTAGAACTCGTGGCCGCTCACGATCTCGCCCGGGCCGTACAGCTCGATGGCGGCGGGGTCGTTGCCGATGACCGAGACCTCCAGGTCACGGGCATGTGGGACGTATGCCTCGACGAGGGCC
>DASTVH010000289.1:0-19704 GCA_035759195.1 Candidatus Limnocylindrales bacterium | reverse complement strand
CCGAGCGTTCGGACGAAGTAACCCTCGAGGAGCCAGAACGCCTCGGCGAGGAGCAGGGTGTCGGGCGCTTCCTCGGCGACCCGGTCGACGACCTCGCGCCAGAACTCGTGCGGCATCGCCGCCTCGAACGCCCGCCGGCTCATCGCGTGCTCCGAGCGCGACGGGATCGCCCCGCCGTGGCCCGGCTCGGGCCACCACAGGCGCTCGATGTGGCGCTTGGCGAGGACCATCGCCGCGTCGAAGCGGATGACCGGGAAACGCCGGGCGACCTCGAGGATCGTCGCGATCACCGCCTCGCGGACGTCCGCCCGGAGGAAGTCGAGCTGGGCGGTGTCGTTCCACGGGAAACTCGTCCCGTCGTTGCCGTGGTAGACGTAGCGCACGTCGCCGGACCATGTGTCGCGGCGCTCGAAGACGACCGCGGCGTCGGAGTCGTCCCAGTAGTGATCCTCGATGCGGATCTCGACCCGGCTGCCCGCCGCGAGATTCCGGCCGTTGAACGTGTACGAGGGGAACGGCGGCTCGGCCACGGAGATGAACCGTTCGGGGTGGTCGATCACCCACCGCGAATCGATCCCCATGTGGTTCGGCACCATGTCCGAAGCGAGCCGGATTCCGCGTGCGGCGGCCCGCGCCCGGAGGTCGGCGTGGGCCGGATCGCCGCCGAGGTCGTCGGCGATGCGGTAGTCGTCGAGCGAGTAGGCCGACGCAACGGCGTCGGTGTTGCCCCGCCAGCGCTTGATCGTTTCGGAGGCCTTCGACCGCTGCCAGAGGCCGATGAGCCAGAGCCCGCTGATCCCGCGGCGGGCCATCAGGTCGAGCTCTTCGTCGGGGATCGCGTCGAGCGTCCGGATGTCGCGGCCGTAGGTCCGCGAGAGCTGATCGAGCCAGACGTACGTGCTCTTCGCGAGAACGACGAGTCGCGGCATCCACTCGCGGTCGGCGCTGAACCGTTCGGGCTCGGCCTCCGCGCCGGCGAACGACGGCCGATCGGCAGCGGCCGGCCCGCCGCCTCCACCGAACCGAAGGTGGAGCGCGCGCTCCTCCTCGGCCAGCAGGTCCTCGCCCGCGACGAGCCGGGCGGCCAGGTCGGGCGGCAGGATCTTCGCCCACCGCTCCCGGACGTAGCGGAGCTGTCCGGCGAGCGACGTCGGCGCGTGGCGGGCCGGTGCGGCCAGGAGGTCGAGCAGCGACTCGCCCTCGCCTTCAGTGCCCTCGTCGAACAGCTCGCCGAGCGCCGCCACGAGAGCTTCGTAGGCGGGTGACGCGGCGACCGGCGAACGGTCGACGAGCGGCCGGAGCGGGGCGCTGGCCGGGTTGTCCGCGGCGACGTCGAGCAGGACCAGCGATTCGAGCAGGTCGGGGCGCTCGGGCTCCGCGCCGAACTCGCTCGCATAGCGGCCGAGCACGTCGTCGACGCGGCGCCGGCCGACGACGTCGTCCAGGCGGTCGAGCGCGGTCGCGACGGCGCCCGGTCGGATGTCCCGTTCGAAATGGTCGATGAGCGCGTGCCCGACCTCGTGCAGCAGGCCCAGGGCCACGATCTCGCCGGCGCTCGCACTCGGGGCGCCGGCCGCGAGTCGGTCGTTCAGGCGCGCGGCCAGGCGACGTGCGGCAGCGAACTCGTCGACGCGAACCTCGCCCTCGGGCCCGACATGTCGGGCATCGAGCTCGAGTCGCCGCCGCGAGGTGCGTCCGACGCGAAGCTCCCGCATGGGCGAAGCATGTCACGGCCGACGCTCGGCGTCTCGGACCGTTGGCGGGCGTCTCGGTGGCCGCCCTTCCGCGGCCTCGCTCCGTGGAGGACTACCCGCCGGCCGGCACCCGGTCCGGGTCTCGAGGCGGGCTCGGGTCCGTCCCGGCCGCCTCCGGCTTGGTCGCCGAGGGGCGGTTCGCCGCGACGTGCTCGATCGCCCGCCGGAGCAGCTCGAGCCCGGACGGGTCGAACTCGTACGACCACTGGCGAATCCGCTCGGGCCGCTCGAAGCGACGCTCGAGGCCCTTCAGCATCGCCTCGCGCGAGAGCAGGATGAGGTCCGCGGTCCGGTCGACGAGCGCGAGCTCCTCGTCGGCGTCGATCGGTGCGTTGAGGATCTCGATCCCGGTGGCGCCCGAGAGGGCAAGCGTCTCGGCCATGTTCTCGGCTCCCCGGCTCGACGCGCAGACGAGGCCGACCCGCGATCCCGGCTCGAGCCCGCTGATCTCGTGGACGAGCTCCACGTACCCGGGACCGACGAGCATCGCCACG
This sequence comes from Candidatus Limnocylindrales bacterium, assembly GCA_035759195.1. GTDB lineage: Bacteria > Chloroflexota > Limnocylindria > Limnocylindrales > CSP1-4 > CF-46. The sequence continues at coordinate 17,456 of DASTVH010000289.1, read as the reverse complement.
ACCGGGACGCGGCCGTGGACGAGCGCCTGGGCTTCGTCGGCGTGGAACGTCGTGGTCGCGACGAGGTCGTAGTGGAAGCGTTCGAGGCGATCGGGGAGGTCGTCGAGGAGGGTGCCCTCGGCCTCGATGAGGCCGGGGAACGACTCGACGAGCCGCTCCGCGTCGTAGCCGGCATCAGCCGTCGTGCATTCGGCGAAGAGAATTTGGACCCGTTCCCCCGGCCGCTTGCGTTCGGTCGCGGCGGCGAAGGCCGCGGCGGCCACCTCGTCGGCGGTGAAGCCGGCCTGGGCGGCCCGCCGGAGCATCTCGGCGACGATGCCGGCCAGGGCCTCCGCCCCACGGCGTTGCGGCGGGCGGTCGGCCACGTGGGTCCCGGCTCCGTGGCGGCTCGTGACGTAGCCGGCGTCGGCCAGGCGGCGGTAGACCGCCCGGATCGTGTTCGGGTTGACGCGGAGGGCAGCCCCGAGCTCACGGACCGGCGGCAGGCGAGCGCCGGGCAGCAGCCGGCCCGAGTCGATCTGGTAGGCGAGCTGCCAGAAGATCTGGGTCGAGATCGGCACGTCCGAGTCGCGCTCGACGTCGAGTTCGCTCCCGGCGTTTGGCATGCCCGACTGGGCCATTTCGCTCATTGACACACTACGCTAGTCCAAGTTAGCATCCGCCTTGGCCTACTGAACTATATCAACCCGCATCATCGAACTTCAGAAAGGCACTCCGATGGGAGAGCTCCTCTTCGTCGCCCTGGTCATCGCCGTCCTGGTCGCGTTCGACGTCGCAGCCCTGCGCTGGGGAGCGGACTCGCGGCTCGATACGCACGGCCAGCCGGACCTGCCCGGCCTCGGCTGAACCTTCGACCGAACCCACCCGCGCCGGTCCCTCCGGCGCCAGAAACGTCAACCCGCGGCGCGCAGGCCGCGGGTTGACGGATTCTCGGCGATGGGGACGCGGCGCTCAGGCAACGCGGCCCAGGCGGCGCATCGCGCGCAACCGCTCGACACGGTCGGCGATCGGCGGGTGCGTCGAGAAGAGGCTGCCGATGCTCCGGCCGGCCAGCGGGTTGACGATGTAGAGGTGGGCGAACGCCGGATTGGCCGCCGGGACAGGCGCCGGCGCGGGCGACCCGCGGGTCGGCATCCGGTGCGGCAGCTGCCGGGCGAGGCGGGCCCGCAGGCCGACGCGCTCGTTCGCCGCCTCGAGTCGCTCGAGCGCCTGGGCGAGGCCCTCGGGATCGCCGGTGAGGGCGGCCCCCGACGTGTCGGCGCCGTACTCCCGGCCGCGCGACACCGCGAGCTGGATGATCAGCGCCGCGATCGGGGCGAGGAAGATGGCGAGGAGCGCACCGAGGCCGCCTCCGCCGCCCTCTTCGTCGTCGCCGCCGCCGAAGATCAGGTTGAACTGGGCCATCTGGGCCATGAAGCTGATCGCCCCGCCGATCGTCGCGGCGATCGTTCCGACGAGCGTGTCGCGGTTCTTCACGTGGGAGAGCTCGTGGGCGAGAACGCCGGTCAGCTGACGGTCGTCCATCAGCTCGAGGATGCCGGTCGTCACCGCGACCGCCGCGTGCTCGGGGTCGCGGCCGGTCGCAAACGCGTTCGGCTCGGGACGGTCGATGATGTAGAGGCGGGGCAGGGGCATCCCGGCCCGCGCAGCGAGGCTGGTCATGATCGAGCGGAAGCGCGGTGCCTCGCCGGGCGCCAGCTCGCGGGCGCCGCTGGCCCTGAGGGCGAGCGAGTCGCTCTTCCAGTAGACGAAGCCGTTCATCGCCAGGGCGAAGACGAAGGCCATGACCATGCCGCCGCGCCCGCCGAGGAGGCCGCCGACGAACACGAGCAGGCCGGCGAGAGCCGCCAGCAGGGCGAACGTCTTGAGGGTGTTGCCGTATCCGGTAGTCATCTGTCCAATCGTTGGAATGGCGCGCCGGGCAGCGCGTCCGGCAAGCTGAAGGCCGGAACCGCGGGCCCCGAACGGCCCGCGCTCCTCGATCCTACGGAACCGCCGTCGCGGGTCCACCACCGGATCGCTAAGCCGGGCTAAAGGATTCTTATCAACCGGACCATCGGCGCCCGCGCATCAGCCCTTCGGGAGCGGCGCCGGCTGGCCCACCTCGGCAAGGGCGATCCGGTAGATCGCGGCGCCGTCGAGCCCGCGCGCGGGCGAGGTCAACACGCCGAGATCGGCGACGAGACGCCGTTCGAGCGCGAGGCCGGCTTCGCCCCCGACGAGCCGGACGGCCCGGGCCGCCGACCGCAGGACCTGCTTGGTCTCGGGCCGGATCGGGTCGTCCCAGTACCAGCCGTCGCTCGCGAACATCGCCAGCCGCCAGCGCTGCGCCTCGAGCAGCTCCGGCAGTCGTGCGCAGTCGGCGGGGCTCGGGTGTGCGCCGGCGAAGGCCCGTTCGGCGAAGGCGTCCGGCCGCGTCGCGCCGACGACGACGTCGACGTACGCGTCGCGGAGCGGCCACGGATCCGGGGAGCCGGCCATCATCGCGAACTCCCGTTCGGTCACGACGTCGATACCGGCGGCGAGCCGCTCGAGGGCCGCGCGAAGCGGGCCCTTCCAGCGGCCGTCGAGCGCGTCGGGGCACTCGGCCGACCAGCGGGCGACGCCGTGGTGGCAGCTCCACGAGGTCCGCTCCGCGATCCGGGCCTCGGGGTGAGGCCGGCCGGCCGGCTCGAGGATCGCGGCCGCCAGCGGGACGACGTCGAAGCCCCGGTCGCGATGGGCCGCGTCGGGGGCGACGAGGCGCTGGAGGAACAGGTCGCGGAACTGCTGGTGGTGGCCGTAGAGCTCGCCGTCGGTCGCGACCAGGGCGAGCGGTAACGGCGCGTCCGGGGCCGTCGTTCCGCCGAGTCGGGGAGCGACCCGTTCGCGGGCGAAGCGGTCCGCGTCCGAGGTCGCCTCCGGCTCGAACGACACGGCCGACGACAGGCCGGCGTCGTAGAACGCGACCGCGATCGAGCGGCCCTCGCCGAGCGCGACCCGGTACGGCCGCCGCGTGTCGAGGCCGCCGTCGGCGGCCTGCCACGGGGCCAGGATCGTGTACCGGATGCCCTCCGCCACGGCCGCCCGCAGCGTCGCGAGGTCGACTGCGGTCTCGGGCAGCCAGATCCCCAGCGGGCGCCGCCCGAATCGCAGCTCGTAGTCGCGGATCCCCCAGCGGATCTCGGTCGCTCGATCGGCGGCCGAGGCCAGTGGCAGGATCGTGTGATGGAACGGCTGGGCCAGCGAGTTGCCCGCGGCGGCGGCGTCCGAGAACCCGGCGAGCGTCGTCGCGTCCTCGTCGGCCAGCCAGGAGGCAAGCGTCGGACCCAGGTCCCACGAGATTCTGCGGAGGTTGCCGCGCGTCGCGTTCGGCCGATAACACTCGGCGTTGACCCGCGCATTCCAGTCGTGGAACGGGGCGGCCGAGGGATCCTCGCGGACGCGGCCGGTCCACGGGTCCACCCGCGAGGGCTGGTAGAAGTGGGCGTGGACGGCGAGACGGCCGCGGCTCACGTGCGGGGCGCGGCCGCGACGGGACCGGTGGTGCCGACGATGACGCCGTGGCCCACGCTGAACGACGTCGACTCACCCGGATCGAGTCCGATCGGCTGGACGAAGAGCACCGCACTGCCCTGGTAGACGAGCTCGAAGCCTGCCTCGGAGTTCGAGACGGTCTCGATGGGTGCGATCCAGGCGTCAGCCGGCCGATCGAGATGAGCCACGATCGCAACGCCGAGCTGGTCATTTGCGGCCGACAGGGTCGTGACGGCCGGAAGGTCGCGCCGCTCATCGTGGGCGAAACGCTCGTCGGCTCCCACCTCGTACCGGGCGCTCGGATTGTGCCCGCCTCCGAGGAGCATCACCGCGAATTCGATGCCGAGCAGCGCGTCAAGTCGCTCCTCACCGCTGTTCTGGACGTGGACGTCGACATCCAGCGTGGGCGTGCCGCGATCGCCGCCAACCTCGATCGACTTCGTTAATGCGACCCCTGCCTCCTCATAGGCCGCGACGACCCGCGAGGGCTCGATCGAGCGGACGGTCCAGGCTCCGTCGAACGCCCGAATCAGGTCCCGGGCCGACCCCGCCGCGAAGGCGTCCGACGTCGTCCCGACCGGCAGGAGGCGGACGAGCCCTGAACGGCGCTCATAGCTGTCGTAGACGAGCCGCTCGGAGAGGCCGGTCTGCTTCGTCGTCACGATGTCGTGGATCGAGGCCGGGGCGCCGCCGCCGGCAGCCGCCGGGTTGCCGTCGCCGGCCCCGGCCTCGTGCGCACGCAGCTTCGCATGGTAGGCCTCGGGCCGGCGGCGCATGACGGCCGCCAGGGGCACGGCCGCCTCGCGGATGTCCCAGCGGCCGATCCCCGCGCCCTCGTCGAGCTTGACGCCGACGATCTGGCCGTCGCCGACGAGGAGCACCTCCGCGCGGCCGTCGAGGTCGAGATCGACGAGCCGCCCCGAATCGACCGACGCCCCCGGCGAGCCGAGGGCCAGGTCCTCGGCGGCGATCAGGTGGCGCAGCGCAGCGACGCGCAGGTCCGGCAGGTAGATGCCGCCGAACAGGCCGTGCCAGTAGCAGTCGTTCGACTGGCCGGCCAGCAGATGGTCGAGCGCCCGCTCCCGGGCGACGCCGGGCGGCATCGCGTCGACGAGGTCGCTCGCCCGGAGCATCTGCTTGTGGAGGTCGTTCACTTCGCGGTACTTGACCTGGAAGTTCCGCCAGATCGCGCCCCGCAGCCAGCGTGCCTCCGGCCGACCGGCCGCCTGCGCCTCGTGGACGGCCTCGGCGAAGGCCCGGCTCTCGTCGGCCGGCAGGGCCCACTCGCCCATCTCGGCATACGAGCCCGTAGGTAGGTAGACCCGGCCGACCGGGCCGTGACCCTCGAGCCAGCTGGTCGGCGTCACCGTCGCCAGCCAGTCGCGGCTGGCCTCGATCGCGGAGAAGAAGCGCTCGACCCACGCGGCCTCCCCCCAACAGTGCTCGTACGTCGTCGGCCAGCCACCGAACTTCTCGCCGTCGTCGCCCATCGTCCCGACCCGTTCGCCGCCCTCGGTCGCGTGATCGCGCAGATAGCCGATGACATCCTCTACGTCCGAGAACGGGATGCGATAGCGTAGGCCCTGCTCGGTCCCGAACACCGTCAGGACCTTGCCCTGGTCGTCGGTCGTGTACGGCCCCCACAGCGCCGCCTCGGGGATCGCCGCCGCCCGGAAGTGGGCGTCGTCGAGGACCGTCCAGCGGTAGCCGGCGGTCACGAGCGACGTCGGCAGGTCCGGCTCCCAGACGCGTTCGGCCAGCCAGGCGCCGCTCGGCCGCCGACCGAACTGGCGCTCCAGCTCGTCGGCCATCCGGACGAGCTGGCCGACGCGATCGCGCTCGGGCAGCGCGGCGAGGACCGGCTCGTACCAGCCGCCGCCGACGATCTCCACCTGGCCCCGCTCCACGAGTCGGCCGAGCCGGTCGAGGAAGTCGGGCCGTTCGGCACGCAGCCACTCGATGAGCGGGCCGGTGTAGTGGAGGGCGAGCTGGACGCCCGGATGACGCTCGAGCGCCTCGAGCATCGGCAGGTAGGCCCGCTCATACGTCTCGGCGATGACCCAGCCGAAATTGCCGACGGGCTGGTGGTTGTGGAGGGTGAGGGCGAGCGAGATGCGGCGGGTCAAGAGGTCCTCGGTTCTGGCTGACGGGTGCCTCGTGGGCGATTGAACCCCATTGACGATGCGGCGGCAGGTCTGCTACGGTTCCTAAACCGGTTTGCTAAACCGGTTTGCCGCAACGTCCCGAATGATACAGGGCCGGGGAAGCCCACAGCTCGGCGGACGAACCGGCAGGTTCCATGCCCGGAGGTCGCGTGGAGCATCAGGTTTCGAGACGGGTGACGATCGCCGATGTCGCGGAGGCGGCCGGCGTGTCGAAGACCGCCGTCTCGTTCGCCTTCAACAACCCGGGCCGGCTCAACGTCGCGACCGCCCATCGGATCATCGAGATCGCCGACTCGCTCGGCTACCGGCCCGACCCGGTCGCCCGGATGCTGACCCAGCGGCGGACGGGAACGATCGGGCTGTTGACGCCGCAGGCCCTCGCCGCGATCTTCTCCAACCCGTTCTTCGGGATGTTCAGCGCCGGCGTTGCCGCGGTCGCCGAGGAAGCCGGCTACGGCCTCCACTTCATCTCGCCGCTCCACGGCTCGCTGTCGCGGGCCATCGCCCGGGCGACGGTCGACGGCGTCGTCGCGATCGGTCTCGCGGCGGACCATCCCGAGATCGCCGAGATCCGCCGGGCCGGCCTGCCGATGACGACCGTCGACTCCGACCACTTCGACGCGCTGCCGTCGGTCGAGGTCGACGACGAGGGCGGCGCCCGGGCAGCGGCCGAACACCTCGTGGGCCTCGGCCATCGCGACGTCCTCGTGCTCGGCATCGAACGCGCCGAACACGCGCCGAGCGGCGCCGACGACGTCGTGGCCCGCCGGCTGCGGGGTTACCGGGCGGCGTTCGGGCCGGTCGGCGTCGAGCTCCGCGACGACGACGTCGTCGTGAGCCCGGCGACGTTCGCCGGCGGCGTGGATGCCGTCGCCCGGGCCTGGGGCGCCGGCCGTCGGCCGACCGCCGTCCTGGCGATGAGCGACGCGATCGCGATCGGGGCGATCCGCGGCCTGCGGGACCTCGGACTCCGAATTCCGGGCGACGTCAGCGTCGTCGGCTTCGACGACATCGAGCTGGCCCAGACGACCGACCCGCCGCTGACGACCGTCCATCAACCCATCCGTGGCAAGGGCGAGGAGGCCGCGCGCCTCCTGCTGTCCGTCATCGCCGGCCGTGACCAGGGGGCGGGGCACCGCCGCCTGGCCACGCGCCTCATCGTCCGGGCGTCGACCGCGTCGGCTCCGGACAAGGCAAGGGAGGTGAGCGGGGACTGACCGAGGTCCAGGCATGACGCGGCCCGACCGGGCGCAGCGTCGCGAACGATCGCCCGGCTCCGCGCGTCGCGCGGACGACAGCGGCCGGCCCCGCCGGCCACCCAATCGAACTCGAGGAGGAGAACAGCAGAACATGAACACACGAATCCGAGTGCTCGGCGCCCTCGCCGGCCTCTCCATCATCGTCGCCGCCTGTGGCGGCGGCGCGACCCCGTCGCCGAGCGGCGGCGCGACCAGCTCCCCGGCCGGCTCGGCCGATGCCTCGGCCGAGCCGTCGGAGTCGATGGCCGCCGCGCTCAGCGGCGAGATCACCCTCTGGCATTCGTACGGCTCGGGCGGTGGTGAGACCGGCGCCCTGAACACGGTCCTCGACGAGGTTCGCGCCGCGAACCCCGACCTGACGATCGACGTCGTCGAGCAGCCCTTCGATCAGATCTTCAACAAGTGGCGCACCGAAGTCGCGGCCGGCGAAGGCCCCGACATGTTCATCGCCCCGAACGACAGCCTCGGCCAGGACGCCCGCGAGGGTTCGCTGCTCGAGCTCGACGAGTACCTCGTCGACAATCCCGCGCTCGAGGGCTACCACCAGGTCGCCATCGACGGCTCGAAGGTCGACGACGTCTTCTACATGGTTCCCGAGTCGCTCAAGGCCGTCGCCCTCTGGTACGACGAGAGCGCCATCGCGACGCCGCCTGCCACCCACGAGGAGCTCCTCGCCGGCGTCGAGGACGGCTCGATCAAGCTCGGCATCAACCAGGGCGTCTACCACCAGTTCGGCTGGACCGGCGCCTTCGGCGGCGAGCTCATGGACGAGAGCGGCGCCTGCACCGCGGACGACGGCGGCTTCGCCGAGGCGCTCGCCTACCTCAAGGAGCTCAAGGATGCCGGCGCGGTGTTCAACACCGACGGCAACGCCCTCAAGACCCAGTTCCAGACCGGTGACATCAACGCGATCATCGACGGTCCCTGGCAGACGGCCGACTTCCGGACGGCGCTCGGCGAGAACCTCGCTGTCGCCCCGATCCCGGATGGCCCCGAAGGCCCGGCCAACCCGTTCACCGGCACCGACGGCTGGTACATCAACCCGAACCTCGACCCTGAGCAGGCTCAGCTCGCGGTCGACGTCGCCCTCGCGCTGACGTCGCCCGAGGCGATGCAGGTCTTCGTCGATGACGCGGGCCACGTCCCGGCCAACCCGGCGGTCCAGATCACCGACCCGATCACGCAGGGCTTCGCCGACGCGGCCGAGGCCGGTCTTCCCCGCCCCCAGAACGAGCAGTTCAACAACTGGTGGGGCCCGTTCGGCAACGCGCTGAACGAGGTCATCGACACCGGTGCCGATCCGGCAACGGCCGTCGCCACCGCCTGCAGCCTGATGGACGAGGCGAGCGGCCTGTAGCCCTCGACTCGACCCGACACGATCGGGGGGCGCCGCTCCGGCGCCCCCGATCGTTCCCGGAGCGAGCCCGACTTGATCGGGCGCACTCCCGGACCGATACTCGCGTCTCCGCCACCCGACGAGCCGTCACGTCATCTGAGTAGAGGGAGTCTCGCTCATGGCGACCACCGCCGCCGCGTTGCCGCAGCGCAGCCGAGGTGCCCGGGCCCGCCGCGGCATCCAGCCGTACCTCTACCTGGTGCCGGCGTTCATCGTGATGGGGATCATCACGTTCTACCCGCTGTTCTTCCAGGTCTGGATGTCGTTCCACGACTTCGGCCAGATCAACTTCCGGGTTCGCAATCCGGTCCCGGCCGAGTTCATCGGGCTCGAGAACTACATCCGGATCGCCCAGGACCGCCTCGCAATTCCGAACTTCGAGTTCCTGCGGCTCGTCCTGTTCAACCTGTGGTGGGCGTTCAGCAACGTCGTCGTCCACATCATCATCGGCGTCGCGATCGCGGTCGTCCTCAACACCCAGGGCCTGCGCTTCAAGGGCATCTACCGGGCGATCTTCATCCTCCCGGTCGTCATCCCCCAGATCATCGTCGCGACGGTCTGGCGCAACATGTTCGACCCGACCTCGGGCGCGGTGAACCTCGGCCTCCAGGGCGTCGGCGGCCTGTTCGGGATCCCGGCCAGCCATCCCGCCTTCAACCTCGACTGGCTGCGCCAGCCCAACGACCCGATCTCGTGGCTGCCCCTGCCGCTCGCGTACTTCGGGATGCTGACGGCGAACACCTGGCTCGGCTGGCCGCTCAACTCCGTCGTCGCGACGGGCGCCCTCCAGTCGATCCCCGGCGAGCTCTACGAGGCGGCCGAGATGGACGGGGCCAGCGGCTGGCAGAAGTTCAGGAACGTCACGATTCCGTTCCTCCGGCCGGCGATGCTGCCCTACGCGATCTACGGCTTCGTCATCACGTTCAACCTGTTCTTCCTGCCGTTCTTCATGACGGCGGGCGAGCCGTTCGGACGGACCGAGATCCTCGTCACGCAGGCGTACCGGCTGGCCTACGACCGGCGGCTGTTCGGCGTCGCGGCGGCGTTCTGCGTCTACCTGTTCTTCATCCTGCTGGTCCTCACCCTCGCCACCAACCGGATGGCCAAGGCGACGAAGAGTTATGCCGACTGAGCCGCGGCTGCCGACGGAGGCCGAACGATGACCGCTCCCGCCACGACCGCCACCACCCGCCGGCTCCTTAGCCGGGGAATCAGCCGGACCGCCGGGTCGAGCGAGCGCAAGATGCCGGTCGGCCGGCAGATCCTGCTCCAGGCGATCCTGCTGTTCGTCACCGCGTCGGTGCTGTTCCCGCTGGTCTGGGTCTTCAGCATGTCGATCGACCCGCGGAACCTGGCCCGACCCGAGGGGCTCAACCTGATCCCGCCAGGCGCGTCGCTCGACGCCTATCGGGCGGTGATCGCCCAGCCGACCAGCAACCCGATCAGCTTCATCGACCTTGCGCTCAACAGCCTGAAGATCGCGATCGGTTCGTCGTTCGTCGCGGTCCTGATCGGAATCCTGGCCGCCTACGCCTTCTCGCGCCTGAAGTTCCGCGGCCGGGAGGCGCTGATGATCGCGGTCCTCGGCGTGCTGATGCTGCCGTCGGTCGCGACGATCATCCCGTTGTTCATCTTCCTGAACCAGTTCCAGATCGAGTGGGCCGACCTCGGATTCAACCTCCGGAACTCGCTGCTGGGGGTGACCCTGGCGGTCATCTCGGCCCAGCTGCCGTTCGCGATCTGGAACCTGAAGGGTTACCTCGACACGATCCCCAAGGACCTCGAGGAGGCGGCCGCCGTCGACGGTGCGACCCAGAACCAGATCTTCCGCAAGGTCGTGCTGCCGCTGGCGATCCCGGCCATCGCCGTCACCGGCTTCCTCGGCTTCCTCGGCGGCTGGACCGAGTACCTGACGGTCGCCCTCTTCATCGGCGAGGTCCACGACTGGACGCTGTCGCTCGCCCTCAACAGCATGGTCGGGCAGTTCGCCCGGACGACGAACTGGTCCCAGTTCGCGGCGTTCGCGATCCTCTTCGCGGCGCCCGTGTCGGTCGTGTTCTTCATCTTCCAGCGCTACCTCGTCGGCGGCCTGGCGGTCGGCGGCGTCAAGGGGTGAGGTCGGCGTCGTCGCCGGCCCGCCAGCGCGACATCGCGTCGAACCACGGCTTGTGCCGGATGAGGATGATGACGACGAGGACGTTCGCCACGCCGAAGATCAGGCCGAGCGGGCTCGAGCCGATCGACAGAAGGTCGAGAAACGCGATCACGGCGACGTAGTTGACGTCGACGATCCAGGCCCGGCCCGTCCGGACCAGCACGCCGACCGCGATCGGGGCGACATTGAGCGCCAGCGTCAGCACGAGCAGACCGAGCGTGAATGCGGGCAGGCCCGGCGCCCCCGTCACGAGCCCGAACAATCCGACGACTCCGCCGACGATGAGAATCGCCCCTGCCAGCTCGACGGCCGGCGGCCGGGCGGGCATCGGTCGTGGCGGTTCGTCCTCCCTGGGCTCGGTCGAGAAGGCGTCGCTGTGGCGAGTCATCGACGGGCCGTCAGTCGCCGGCCAGGTCGAGGACGAGGGCTTCGCGGGGCGCCAGCCTCGCAACCGGGACGAAGGCCTCGAAGCCGCCGTCCGGCGTGATGGCCGGGGCCGCAACGTCCGGCGGGCCGGCCAGGACCTCGACGGCCGGCGTGCCGCAGAGCGGCCCGGCCTCGAGCGTGAGCGCAGGGGCCGCGACGGGCTGGCTGCCGAGGTTCGCGACGACGAGGACGGCCTGGTCGCCGGCGCCGCGCAGGTACGCGACGACGTGTCGGTCGGCCGACTCGACCGGGACGATCGCGCCCGACAGGAGCGCCGGATGAGCCGAGCGGAGGCGGGTCAGCGATCGATAGTGGGCGAGGAGCGAATCGGGGTCGGCGGCCTGGCCGGCGACGTTCACGGCCGGTGGGTCGTCGCCGAGCGGCTGCCACGGCTCCTCGGTCGAGAAGCCGGCCGCAGGTTCGCTGGCATCCCAGCGCATCGGCGTCCGGATCCGCTCGTCGGGCTTGCGCCCGTTCATGCCGATCTCCTCGCCGTAGTAGACGAAGGGGACGCCGGGGCCCGTGAGCAGGAGCGTCGCCGCGAGCTCCATCGCCGCGGCGTCGCCGCCCAGCTGCGAGGCGACCCGGTTCTGGTCGTGGTTCGTCAGGAACGTCGCCACGGTGTCGAGCGGATAGTCCTCCGCGACGTCGGCGTGGGCGGCGCCGATCGAGCCCGCGTCGCGGGAATTCAACGAGGTGATCGTGGCGCTGGCCAGGCCGAAGTCGAAGGTCAGATCGAGGGCGCCCTCCCGGACGTAGCGGGACGACATCGTCGTCGAGTCGTAGACCTCGCCGAGGACGAGCGCGTCGGGAAACTCGGCCTTGAGGCGGTCGCGGAACCCGGCGAGCCACTCGAGGGTCTCGGGCGTGTTCTCGAGCTCCGCCCCGTCCTCGATGAGGTGCCGGGCCGCGTCGAGCCGGAAGCCGTCGACGCCCATCTCGTCGAGCCAGAAGCGGGCGACGTCGTCGAGTTCGGCGGTGACGTCGGGGTTCTCGAGGTTCAGGTCGGGCATGCCCTCCCAGAAGTAGCCGTAATAGAAGCGGCCGTTCGCTTCGTGCCAGACGCGCGACCCGTCCGACCTGGCGACCGCGGGCCGCTCATCCTCCCAGAGATACCAGTCGTCGTGTTCCGACCCCGGCGTCAGCGCGTCCCGGAACCAGGGATGGTCGCGCGACGTGTGGTTGAGGACGAGGTCGACGATGACCGCCATCCCGCGCTCGTGGGCGGCCGCGATGAGGGCCCGGAAGTCGTCGGCCGTCCCGTAGTCGGGCTCGATCGTCCGGTAGTCGATGACGTCGTAGCCGTGGTAGCTGGCGGCGTCGGCGACCGGCATGAGCCAGATTCCGGTGACGCCGAGGTCGTCGTCGGTTGCCGGGTCGCCGTCGTTGAGGTCGTCGAGTCGCGCGGTCAGTCCGCGCAAGTCGCCGATGCCGTCACCGTCGGAGTCGGCGAAGCTGCGCACGAACACCTCGTAGAAGATCCGCTCGGACCACCACGGGCGCTCGCCCGGTCCGGAGGTCGGCGAACAGGCCGGGGCGGTCGCGGCGGGGACCGACGGCGGGCCGCTCGCGGCAGGCGACCCGGTGCCGGCCGGACCCTGCGACGGCGTTGCCTGGCCGCAGGCGCCGGCGAGCAGCGAGGCCGCAATCGCGAGCGCGCCGAGGGGCGACGGTCGGGGGCGGCGGTCGTGCCGGCTCATCCGGCCGAGTATCGCATCGGGCATCGGAGGGACGCCCGGTGACCGTCGATACGCCAGCCTGGGTTCGCGATTCGGTCTTCTACCAGGTCTTTCCCGACCGCTTCGCCTCGAGCTCCCGGGTGCCGAAGCCGGGACACCTCGAGCCGTGGTCGGCGCCGCCCACGAATCACGGCTACAAGGGCGGCGACCTCATCGGCATCGCCGAGCGACTCGACGAGCTGGTCGACCTCGGCATCGACGCGCTCTACGTCAACCCGATCTTCCAGGCGGCCTCGAACCACCGCTACAACGCCTACGACTACCTCGCGGTCGATCCGCTGCTCGGCGGGGACCGTGCCCTCCGCGAGCTGCTCGACGCCGCCCACGATCGTGGCGTGCGGGTGATCCTCGACGGCGTCTTCAACCATGTCGGGCGTGGCTTCTGGCCGTTCCATCACGTCATGGAGTCGGGGGCGGCCTCGCCGTACCGCGACTGGTTCTACCTCGACGAGGCGGTGCTCGACGGGCGGACCGGCGTCCAGGCGTACGGCGTGCCCCGCGGCGGCCCGGCGTCGGAGCGGGGCTACCGGTCGTGGTGGGACGTCCCCTCGCTGCCGAAGCTGCGGGTCGAACATCCCGCGGTACGCGAGCACCTCTTCGCGGTCGCCGAGCATTGGCTCCGCTTCGGGATCGACGGCTGGCGCCTCGACGTGCCCCAGGACATCGACGACCCGACGTTCTGGCCCGAGTTCCGGGCCCGCGTCCGGGCGGTTAATCCGGAGGCCTATCTCCTCGGCGAGATCTGGGAAGAGGCGCCGGAGTGGCTCGTCGGCGACCGCTTCGACGCGTTGATGAACTACCCGCTTGGCACCTCGATCCTGTCGTTCGCCGGCGGCCCGGACCTCGACGCGGCGGTGATCGCCGGCCAGGCGAACTACGCCCGGGCGATCCGGCCCCTCGACGGACCGGGGTTCGGCGAGCGGCTGACCCGGCTGTCGGCCGCCCACGAGCCGGCGGTCGCCGCCGTCCAGTACAACCTCATCGGCAGTCACGACACCCCCCGGGCCCGGAGCGTCATGGGCGGCTCGGTCGCGCGGTTGCGGCTCGCGACCCTGCTCCAGTTCGTCCTGCCGGGAGCGCCGGCGATCTACTACGGCGACGAGCTCGCGATGGAGGGCGCCGCGGATCCCGACTGCCGCCGCTCGTACCCGCCGGCCGGGGAGCCCCTGTCCGCCGACGCCGCAGACATGCGCGCGTTCGTGCGGGCGACGATCCGGGCGCGGCGGGACGACGTCGCGCTGCGCGGCGGCGAGGTCCGGGTCGCGGCGACCGGCGACCGCTGGATCCTGCTCGAGCGCACGGCCGAGGGGCGCCGAGCCCTCGCGGCCGTGAACGCCGGCGAGGTACCGGTCGAGATCGAAGCGCGAGTCGAGGGGCTGATCGGGCTGGAGCTGCCGGGCATGCCGACCGCCGCAGTGCGCGACGGTGGCGGGGCGATCGTCGTCCCGCCGCTCGCCGGCAGTGTGTTCGTCCGGGGCTGACGGGCCGCGTCGCGCCAGCCGGCTTCTCAGACGTTATCCCAGGCTGTGGTTTCCGGTCCTGGCCGCCGATCCCGGCGAAGCCCGGCGAAGGCCGCCGGGCGACGGTCAGCGCTGCGCCCGCGTCGTCGGCCCCGCCGCGCCGACCTGCGTGACGTCCTTGAGGTACATCCGCTCGACGTAGTCGTGGAGCATCCGGGTCGTCGAGAACCGCCACAACGTGGAAGCCATCGAGCGGCGCATCAGCTCGATCCAGGCGACCGGCAGCCCGTTCTCATCGCGCTCGTAGTAGCGCGGCACGATCTCCTCCTCGAGGAGCCGGTAGAGGTTCTGGCTGTCGGCCCAGTCCTGGGCGCCCTCGTCGGGGTTCGTCTCCCGCCCGCCGATCGCCCAGCCGTTGTCACCGGTCCAGCCCTCGTCCCACCAGCCGTCGAGAACACTGACGTTGACGACGCCGTTCGCCGCCGCCTTCATCCCGCTCGTCCCGGACGCCTCGAGCGGCCGCCGGGGGTTGTTCAGCCAGACGTCGACGCCGCCGACGAGGTACCGGCCGATCCGGATGTCGTAGTCCTCGAGGATGAAGACCCGGCCGCGGAGCTGCTCTGAACGGGACCGCCCGAAGATCTCCTGGATTACCTGCTGGCCGGGCCGGTCGGCAGGGTGGGCCTTGCCGGCGAAAACGAGCTGCACCGGCCGGTCCGCGTTCCACAGGAGGCGGGCCAGCCGCTCGACGTCGGTGAAGAGCAGGCCGGCCCGCTTGTACGTCGCGAACCGGCGGGCGAAGCCGATCGTCATGATGCCCGGGTCGAGCGCCTCCTCCAGCGCGTCGAGGACGGCCGGCGACTCGCCGTGGCGGGCGAACTGGTTGCGCAGCCGCCGCCGGGCGAAGATCGCCAGCTCGAGCTTCTGGAGCTGGTGGATCTCCCACAGCTCCCCGTTCGGGATGTCGTCGAGGCGCTGCCAGAAGCCGCCTCGGCCGTTCTCCGCGTCGAGGTTGTCGAGGTCCGCCCCGACCCGCCGGGCCAGCAGCTCACCCATCGCATGGCCGACCCAGCTCGGCATGTGGACCCCGTTCGTCACGCCGATGACCCCGTTCGGGGCGACGCCGCGCCAGCTCGCGTCCGCGGTCTGCGCGTGGAGCTGGCTGACGGCATTCGCGTCGCGGGTCAGGCGGAGCGAGAAGGCCGTCATGTCGAACTGGGTCCGATCGCCCTCGACCCCGACGCCCAGCTCGAGCACTTTCTCGGTCGGCACGCCGCCCGTCCCGGGCCGGCCGTCGCCGTCGAGCAGGGGGGCCGCGACGCGGCGCACGAGATCGGCTTCGAACCGCTCGTTGCCGGCGGGGACCGGCGTGTGGATCGTGAAGACGCTGTCGGCCCGCACCCGGTCCCAGGCCTCGTCGAGCGAAGCGCCTCCGGCGACGTATTCGCGGGCCCGCTCAGCGAGCAGGAACGCCGAATGGCCCTCGTTGAGGTGCCAGACCGCGGGCGCGATCCCGAGCGCCCGGATCGCCCGGACGCCGCCGACGCCGAG
The DNA here is from genome assembly GCA_035759195.1 of Candidatus Limnocylindrales bacterium. GTDB lineage: Bacteria > Chloroflexota > Limnocylindria > Limnocylindrales > CSP1-4 > CF-46. The sequence goes on along the minus strand of DASTVH010000289.1, from coordinate 1,789 downwards.
GACGAGCTCCTGGTGGAGGCGCATCTCACGCCCGCGGACGTAGAGGATGTGGGTGATCGGCCGGTCGGCGTCGCCGTTCTCCGGGATGTCGGTGTCGAGCAGGAGCACCGGCGTCCGGCCGACCTGGGCCACCCAGACCGCAACCGTGAGATCGCGCCCGGGCAGCTCGACCGACACGTGGAGCGGCTGGCCGTCGTGTCCCTGGGCCCGGCTGACCGGCAGGCGCCACAGGTCGTAGTCGGGGTAGGCGTGCTCCTGGTGGCCGTCGGCGTCGATCGTCTGGTGGAAGTAGCCGCGGCGGTAGAGCAGTCCGACGCCGATGAACGGGAGCGCCATGTCCGACGTCGTCTTCGTGTGGTCGCCGGCCAGCACCCCGAGGCCGCCCGAGTAGATCCCGAGCGATTCGTAGATCCCGTACTCGGCGCAGAAGTAGGCGATCGGTCCGGGCGGCTCCGGGTAGTTTCGGGCAAACCAGGCGTCCGACCCGTTCGCCATGTATTCGTCGAACTCGCGAAGGACCTCCTGGACCTCGACCATGAAGGTCGTGTCGTTGAGCAGGCGGGTCCAGTCGAGCGACCGGGCGAGCACCGGGACCGGGTTGCGGTGCCTCGTCCAGGACTCGCGGTCGATCCGGCTCCAGAGCCCCCGAGCCCGGGGGTGCCAGGCCCAGTACATGTTGTAGGCGAGCCGGCGCAGACCCTCGAGCTGCGGCGGCAGGCGGAACGAGGCGCCGGGGATCGAGGGAACCTGGGGAGCCGGATGCATTCGGGCGATGATAGCGGGTCCGCCCGACGCACTGAACCGGTTTAGCGCACGAGCCGCGACGGCCGCGGCCCACACGGGGCGGGCCAGGCGAGCCCTCGCCGCTACCATGGGCTGATGCCCACGCCCCTCCGTGTTGCATTCGTCGCCGCCGAATGCGAACCCTGGGCAAAGACCGGCGGACTCGGCGACGTCGTCGACGCCCTCGCAAGGGCGCTTGGCGCGGTCCCCGGCGCGATCGATGGCCCCGTGGACGTTTTCCTGCCGCGATATCGGTCCGTGCCGGTCCCGGCCGGATCGGGTGCCGGCCGGCCGCTCCGGGTGCCGGATCCGTACGCGGTCGGTGGCGCCTCCGACGTGACGATCGTCGACATCGAGGCGAACGGCTATCGTCTGCGCCTCGTCGACCACGCCGCCGCCTTCGATCGCGACGCCCTCTACGGGCCGCCCGGCGGCGACTACGCCGACAATGCCTGGCGCTTCGGACTGCTCTGCCGGGCCGCGCTCGAGTCGCTCCGGCTGGAGGCGGACCGGCCGGTCGACGTGATCCACCTCCACGACTGGCATGCCTGCCCGGCGAGCCTGTTCCGCGACCGCTGGTACGCCGACGACCCGGTCATCGGGCGGGCCGCGATGGCCCTCACGATCCACAACCTCGCCTACCACGGCTGGACGCCGCTCGAAGCGCTTTCCCACCTGGGTCTGGCGCCCGGCGATGGTGTCGTGGCCGAGGACGCCGTCGGGATCGATCTGCTCTGGTCGGGCATCGAGCGGGTCGAGGTGGCGAACACGGTCAGCCCGGGATATGCCCGTGAGTCGCGGACGCCCGAGCTCGGCTTCGGGCTCGACGGCGCGCTCAGGGCGAAGGGCGACCGCTACGTCGGGATCCTCAACGGGCTCGACACTACCGTCTGGAACCCGGCCACCGACGCCGACCTTGCCGCGACCTACTCGGCGGCCGACCTGCGGGGCAAGGCCGCCTGCCGGGTCGATCTGCTCGACCGCATCGGCTTCGACCCGACCGACG
>DASTVH010000288.1:0-3776 GCA_035759195.1 Candidatus Limnocylindrales bacterium | reverse complement strand
ATCGCGTCGTAGCCCGCGGTCGGCTCGGCAGGGAGAGCCGGGATCATCGGGGGCGGCGGACAGGCCGCCGAGGTCGGCGCCGAGGCGGTCGGAACCGGGGTGGGGCCGCCGTCCGAGGCGCCTGGCGGGGTCGCCTGCGTCGGGCTGCTCGAAGGCGTCGAGGGCGGAGTCGGGGTCGCGGCGTCCGGGCTGCACGCGACGAGGATCGCCGCGACGAAGAGAGCCAGGGCCCGGGCGGGCACGCGGAGGCGCGGTAGAGGTCGGGGTCCAGGGAACATCGGCGGGATTGTCGCACGGGCCACGGAGAGGGGACGATCAGCCGATCGTCCGGGTTGCCACGTGTCGCTTTCTTAATCGGATGGCTTCTCGGCCCTGAACGCGGGGGGTCTAGGGTTCGAGACGGACCGAACCCCTTGGGTTCCATCCTCCCTCCCTCCGACCGGGGGCGCCGATTGGGCAGGCGCCTCCGGTCTTTCGTTGTCGGCGAGGTCCGGGAGCGGGGCCTCGTCGAGCCGGTCCCGGATCCGCTCATCCGCTTCCCCCGGATCCGTGGCCCTCCCCGAGAGGTTCGAGCGCGCCGGAAGCCCGCGCCGCGGAGAGCCGCCGCGAACGGCGCTATGTCAGAATCGCCGCATGGAACTGACCTGGTACGGGCGGACGTGCATCCGCCTTCGCGGCAAGGACGCGGTCGTCGTGGCGGATCCCTACCAGGCGGTCGTCGGGCCGACCGGGCGGGGGATCACCGGCGAGATCGTCACCTACTCCCATCCGGACGACACGCCCCTGGCCAAGGCGAAGGGCAAGCGCTCCCGGGACGGTTCGACGATCCTCCCCAGCTCGCTCGACGAGGCGTTCGTCCTCGACGGGCCCGGCGAATACGAGGTTCGCGACGTCCTCCTCACCGGCGTCCGCACGTATCGGGATGATGCCCAGGGTGCCGAGCGGGGCAAGCAGGTCGCGTTCCTCGTGGAGCTGGACGGCCTGCACACGATCCACCTCGGCGAGATCGGCCACCTCCTGACCGAGGAGAAGCTCGCCGACATCGGCACGGTCGACATCGCCTGCGTCCCGGTCGGCGGCGCCCTCTCGCCGACGAAGGCGGCGGAGCTCGTCGCCCAGCTCGACCCGCGGATCGTCATCGCGATGCCGCTCGACGACGAGTCCAGCGAGACGCAGGAGGCCCTCGCGAAGTTCTTCCACGAGATGGGCGGCGAGGCGGCTCCCCAGCCGAAGCTTTCCGTGACGGCCTCGGGCCTTCCGGCCGAGACGACCGCCGTCCTCCTGGAGGCTCGGGGCAAGACCTGACCGGAGGTCAAGGCCGCTCGAGGACGATCCGCCCCCGCTTGACGACGGTCCGAACCAGGTCGCCCGCGGGCCAGTAGGGAATCTGGCGGGAGCTCGGCACGGCCCATACCACGAGGTCCGCGACGCGGTCCCGCTCGAGCGAACCGACCTGGGACCCCAGCCCCAGCGCGTGCGCCGAGTTCACGGTTGCCGCGACGAGCGCCTCGTCGGGCGTCATGCCGAGCTCGAGGCAGGCCAGGGTCATCGCCAGCGGCAGCGACGGCGTCGGCGACGTGCCCGGGTTGAAGTCGGTGCCGATCGCGACCGGGATGCCGTGCTCGATGAACGTCCGGGCCGGGGCGTGCGTCGGCTTCATGAGGAACCAGGTCGTCGCCGGCAGCAGCGTGGCCACCACCGGTCGGTCGGCGCTGGCCGCCGCCGCCAGCGCCGCGATACCGGTCGGCGACGGCGCGGCGAGGTGATCGGCCGAGACCGCGCCGATCTCCGCCGCCAGCTCTGCGCCGCCGCTCGGGACCAGCTCGTCGGCGTGGAGCCGCGGCGCCATCCCGAACGCCCGGGCCGCCTCGAGGATGCGCCGCGACTGGGCCGCGCTGAACGCGCCCTCCTCGCAGAACACGTCGCAGAACCGGGCCCGGCCCTGGGCCGCGACGCCCGGCAGCTGCTCCTCGACGACGTGCGTGACATAGGCCTCGGTGCCGTCCGGCCGGTCGCGAAACTCGGGCGGCACGGCATGTGCACCGAGGAACGTCGGCAGGACGTCGATCGGTCCCTCGCGCCCCAGGTCGTAGGCGACCTGGAGAAGCCGCAGCTCGGTCGCCAGGTCGAGCCCGTAGCCCGACTTGGCCTCGACGGTCGTCGTCCCGTTGGCGAGCATCACGTCGAGCCAGCGCCGGCCGTGCGCGGCGAGCTCGTCCTCGGACGCCGCCCGTGTCGCGGCGACCGTTGAGAGGATGCCGCCGCCGGCCGCGAGAATCTCCATGTAGCCCGCGCCCCGCTGGCGCAGCTCGAGCTCGCCTTCGCGGCTCCCGGCGAACAGGAGGTGGGTGTGGGGATCGACGAGGCCCGGCGTCACCGTCCCTCCCCGCGCGTCGAGGCGGGCGAACCTGTTGAGCGGGAAGCCTTCGCCCTCGACCTGGCGCTCGACGTCCGCTCGGGCGCCGACCGCGAGGATTCGCCCGTCCCAGACGGCAACCACGGGCCCCCCATCGGGACCCGCGAGCCGCCCGACGTCGGCCTGGCTCGAGCCGCGATGCAGCCCGCCGGCCATCGTCACGACCTCGGCAGCGCCGACGACCAGCAGGCCGGGCGGATCCGTTTCGCCGCGGCCGCCGGGGAGGACCCGCAGCGTCATGACCGTGCCGCCGTCACACGGCGTCGGCGGCGCGCGCGGCGGCGAGGCGCAGCTCGAGGGCCTGCAGCGGCGAGTAGTCGCGCAGCTTCAGGAACCGGGCCGCGGCGGCGAGCCGCTCCTCCACGGCGGCATCGGTCGCGGCGCCCGCGCGATCGGCGACGTCGAGGAACGCCGCAACCGGGGCGAGCCCAATGAGCTCGGATTCGGCGAGTTCCACGCCATCCTCGGCCGCCTCGGCCCGGACGGTCTCCCAGACCCGCCAGATCGGCGTCGTTCGGAAGTCGAGCAGGTTCATCGAGACCTGGGCGCGATCGAGCTCCTCGATGTAGAAGCCGTTGGCCTGGACCTTGGGGAGCCCGCCACCCGACTCGCGGATCCGTCGGGCGATCCGGACCGCCAGCTCCTTGTCCGGCGACTCGAGGTTGATGTTGTAGGCGATGAGGAACGGCCGGGCGCCGACGGCGAGGGCCCCCGCGCTCGGGTGCATCCGGGCGGGTCCGAAATCGGGCTCGCGGCCCTTCGTCGCGATCTCGGCCCGGAGCCCTTCGTACTGGCCGCGCCGGACCTCGGCGAGGCGGACGCGGTCCGGTCGCACGGCAGCCTCCGCATAGAGGTAGACCGGGACGTCGAACCGCTCGGCGACGCGGCGCCCGAACCGGTGGGCGAGCTCGACCGCCTGCGCCATGGACGTGCCCTCGAGCGGCACGAACGGCACGACGTCGACGGCGCCGATCCGGGGGTGCTCGCCGGAATGGCGCTCCATGTCGACCTCGTCGATCGCAGCCGCCACGAGGCGCTCGAGCGCGTCGGAGATCGCCGTGCCGGGCCCGGCCATCGTGAAGACCGAGCGGTTGTGGCTGGCATCACTCGTCCGGTCGAGGAGGTGAACCCCGCCGACGCCGGAGATCGCATCGGCCAGCCGCTCGACGACGTCGAGTCGGCGGCCCTCGGAGACGTTCGGCACCGACTCGACGAGCCGGTCGGCCAGGTCGGCGGGCAGGTCGCGCATCGTCAGTATCGTGACACGCCGGATGCGCCGGTCGCCCGGCCGAGCCGCCGGTTCGGCTTCTGCCGGGGACGCCCCGCCGGCGGGCAGAGAGAAGCGGGCCGGCGCCTGGGG
>DASTVH010000287.1:0-11038 GCA_035759195.1 Candidatus Limnocylindrales bacterium | reverse complement strand
CTCCTCTTCGCCGACGAGCCGACCGGCAACCTCGACTACACGACCGGCACCGAGATCCTCGACGCCCTCTGGCGGTCGTGCGTCGAGCGCCACCAGACGGTCGTCCTCGTCACCCACGACTCGAAGGCCGCCGCCTACGCGGATCGCGTCCTCGTCATCTCCGACGGCCGGATCCGGGAGGAGATCGAGCTCGGTCGGCGCGAGGTCCACGACACCGCGCCGCTCGTCAGCCGGCTGGCCGAGCTGGGCCTCTGACCCGTGGGCGGCCTGACGTCGCTCGCGCTGCGGAGCCTCCGGGCCCGGCCCGGCCGGACGGCGACGTCGATCGTCGGGATCGCCCTCGGCGTCGGCGTCCTCTTCGCCTCGATCTCGACCGATGCCGGCATCGACGCCTCGATCGATCGGACGGTCCGCGATCTCGTCGGGCGGGCCGACCTGCGGGTGGAGGGGTTCGGGGACCGGGGCCTCTCCCCGGCGACGGTGGCGGCGATCGCCGACTCGCCGGGGGTCGTCGCGGCGGCCCCGGTGCTCGAGCGACGGACGTACCTCGAGGCGGACCCGCTCAGCGGGGATGGCGCCGCTCTACCGGCGCCCGTCACGCTGCTGGCGATCGATCCGGCGGCCGACCGCCGGGTGCGCGACCTGCCGATCGTCGCGGGCGAGCCGCTGCCCGGCCCCGAGGCCTTCGCGGTCCTCGTCACCGAGCGCCTGGCGGCCGAGGACGGCCTCCGGGTCGGGGGCGATGTCACGATCCTCGCCGGCGCCGAGGGACCGGTTCCGCTCGAGGTCGCGGGAATCATCGAGGGCGACGGCCCGTTCGTCGGCTCGGCCGGGCGGACGGTCGTCGCGCCGCTGCGGACGATCCAGCGGTTGTACCGCGACGACTCGGTGAGCCGGGTCGACGTCGTCGTCGGCGAGGGGGCGACGCCGGCCGAGGTCGAGGACGCGCTCGTCGTCGCCCTGACGTACGAGCCGTACGTCCTCTCGTCGCCGCGCGACCTCGCCTCGTCGCTCCGCGTCTCGACGGCGGACTTCCGCTCGACGACCGCCCTGATCGCCGCGGTCGCCCTGTTCGTCGGCGCGTTCCTGATCTTCAACACGCTCTCGATGACGGTCACCGAGCGGGTCCGCGAGCTGGGACTCCTGCGGGCCGCCGGCGCCACCCGCGAGCAGGCCGGCCGCTTCGTCCTCGTCCAGGCGATCGTCCTGGGCGTCGGCGGCGTGGTGCTCGGGCTCGCGGTCGGATACGCCCTCGCCGAGCTGATGGCGGCCTGGGTCCGCTCGATCGGCTCGATCCCGTTCGAGCGGGTCGGCACGAGCGGGGCATCCGCGGCGCTGGCGGTCGGGATCGGCTTCTTCGTGACGCTCGCCGCCTCCCTCGAACCGGCCCGCCGGGCCGGATCGATCTCGCCGGTCGAGGCCCTCAAGTCTCGGCTCGAGCCTGTCGCCGCCCGCCGCGCCCGGCTGCGCTGGCTCGTCGGCGTCTTCGTCGCCGTCGGGATCGCCGGGCTCTTCTTCTGGCCGCGCGAGGGCGGGACGGCTGGCTTCGTCCGGGCCCTCGCGGTCTACGCGCTCCTCCTCGGGGTGGTCCTCGTCTCGCCGTTCCTGCTCGGCGCGCTCGCGCGCGTCGCCGGGCTGCCGTTTGCGGCCGTGCTCCGGCTCGAGGAGCGGCTCGCCCGGGCGGCGCTCGCCCGCGATCCCAGCCGGACGGCCCTGACGGTCGGGGCCCTGACGATCGGGCTCGCGATGATCGTGGCGATCGGCGGCGTGGCCGGCCAGTCCCGGTCCGCGGCCGGCGAGTGGCTGACCGACGTGATCCCGGGCGACGCGCTCGTGACCTCGATCCGCCCGATCGACCTCGTCGAGGAAGCATCGACGATCGACGAGCTCGAGGCCGTCGACGGCGTCGAGCGGGTGAGCCCGATCGCCACGTTCGACGTCGCCCACGAGGGCGTCCGGACCGACGCGGCTGCGATCGTCGGGGCCGACCTGCTCGCCGACGGCCGGCTGCGCTTCGTCGACGGCGACCGGACGACGGCACTCCCGGCCCTCGACGCCCGCGGCGCGGCGATCCTGCCGCGGACGACCGCCGAGCGACTCGGCCTCGGGGTCGGCCAGACCCTGACGCTCGCGCTCGGCTCCGAACGGGTGCTCGACCTGCGGATCGTCGGGGTTGCCGAACGGACGCTGCCCGGCCGGGCCGGCGAGGCGGTGCTCGTCGGCTGGTCCGATGCGACCGAGGTGCTCGGTGTCGCCGGCGCCGAGGCGTTCGCGATCCGCTACATCGCGGGTCGCGAGGCGGATGCCCGCCCGGGGCTCGAGGCGACTGCGCGCCTGCTCGCCCTCGAGCCGAATCCGATCGAGCGGATCGCCGGTGCCGTGGATGCCGCGCTCGGGCGCATCTTCGGCCTGTTCGACGCGCTCGCGATCGTGGCCGTCGTCGTCGCCGGCCTCGGGATCGTCAACACGCTCACGATGAGCGTCCTCGAGCGGGTCCGCGAGATCGGCGTCCTGCGGGCGGCCGGGATGACGACCCGCCAGGTTCGCCGGACGGTCGTCGTGGAGGCCGGGATCCTCGGGCTGGCCGGCACGATCCTCGGCGTTCTCACCGGGCTCGTCGCGGGGGCGATCATCGTCTCGCTGTCGGGCGGGCGGCTGGTGCTCGCGACGGCGCTGCCCTGGCCATCGATCGGACTGGCCGCCCTCCTCGGCATCGGGCTCTCGATGCTGGCCGCCTGGTATCCGGCCCGGCTGGCCAGCCGCCTGGCGATCGTTCGGGCCGTCCAGCACGAGTAGGAACGGTCCCGCCCGATGGTAGACTCGCCGCGTCCCGAGGGCGCCCCAGCGACCCTCGCCAGGAGAGGGAGCCGCACCCGGATGACGATCGCCCACCCCCGGCTGAACCGCGTTCCGGTCGAGCAGCGCGGGCTCACGATCGCGGACTTCCTCGTCCCGATCAGGGTCGGTGAGCGGGTCGGAATCCGGGCCCGTCACATTGCCCTGATCGTGCTCGGCGCCCTCCTGATCTACCTGACCGCCCGGATCGCGATTCCGGTGCCGGGTTCGCCCGTGCCGGTCACGGGCCAGACGTTCGGGGTGCTCCTCGTCGGGGGCGCTCTCGGGCTGCGGCGGGGCGTCGCGTCGGTCGTGCTCTACGTCCTCATCGGCCTCGTCGGGCTCCCGTTCTTCGCCGAGGGCAAGGGCGGCCTGGGGGCGTTCATGGGCCCGACCGGCGGATATCTCGTCGGGTTCGTCCTCGCCGCGGCGCTCGTCGGCCGCCTGGCCGAGCTCGGCTGGGACCGGCGGATCGTCGCCGCGCTCGGGGCGATGCTGGTCGGGAACCTGGTGATCTACGCCGTGGGTGTGCCGTGGCTGATGGCCGTCACCGGGATGGACCTCGCCGCCGGGATCGCGAACGGCCTGACGCCGTTCCTCCTCGGCGACGCGCTCAAGCTGCTGCTCGCGGCCGGCGCGTTCCCCGTCGCGTGGTGGGTCGTCGGGCGGCGACCGGGAGAAGGGTAGCGACGGCCGACCCCGACGTCGCCGGGCTGTACGGCCCAGCGAGCGAGGCCTGGCGGCTCAACCGCGAGGCGATGCTCCTGCTGGGTGCCGGGCCGCGGGCGCTGCTCCTCCAGATCGCCCATCCGCAGGTCGCCTCCGGCGTCGCGGAACACAGCGACTTCCGGACCGACCCGTGGCGCCGCCTCCAGGCGACCCTGCGGAGCTACCTGACGATCGTCTACGGGACGGCGAGCGCGGCACGGGCGGAGATTCGCCGCCTGAACGGGCTCCACCGATCGATTCGCGGCCGCGGCTACGCGGCCCGCGATCCGGAGCTGTCGCTGTGGGTCCACGCGACGCTCGTCGACACGACGATCGTGGCCGCCGACGCATGGCTCGAGCCGTTGCCGCGCGACCGTCGGGCGCGCTACTACGCGGAGACGGTGCCGATCGGTCGGGCGTTCGGCGTCCCGGCGGATCGCCTGCCGGCCGACATCGACGCGTTCGACGCCTACGTCGCCGGGATGCTCGCGCCCGACGGACCGGTCCACCCGACCGCGGTCGCCCGCGACCTCGCCGATGCCGTGCTCCACCCGCCCCTCGGGCCGGTCCTGCCGGCGTTCGGGTGGGTCCCGCCGGCCGCGTACTCCTGGACGTTGTGGCCTTCGATCGGGCTGCTGCCCGCGTCCGTCCGCGCCGAGTATGGGCTTCGCTGGGGGCCGCTCGAGGAGGCGGTCTCAGGGTGGCTCGTTGCCGGCTGGCGCCTGTGGCGCCCGTTGCTGCCTGCGGCCTTCCGGCAGATGCCGCAGGCGCTGGCGGCAGATCGGCGGGTCGTGCTCGGGGGCTGAGTCGTGGAAGCAGTTGTCCGATTTCGCACGCCCGGCGAGATCACACCCGTTTCGGCCGGGCGATCTCGGAGTCCGAAATCGTCGGACCCGGACGAAGGCAGGCCATCCGACGCCTCCGCCGCCATGCCATCCGATCTCGGAGTCCGGAATCGTCGGACCCGGGCGAAGGGCGGGCGGCCGACGCCTTCGCCCGCCGAGCAATTCGATCTCGGAGTCCGAAATCGCCGCCCCAGGGGGGAGGTGGTTTCCCGCGGCGTACGAAGTCGGACGATCGGGCGCTTCGCGGGCGACGCTCAGTACAACCTCGGGAACCGGGCCTCGAACCGTGGCACCAGGTCGAGCGGCGTGTGGTCGTCGAGGGTATCGAGCAGGGTCTTCGTCGGTGCCAGGCCGAACCGGTTCGCCTCGACGTAGGCCCGGATCGCCCGCCAGTACGCGGTCGTTCCCATCGACCTGCGCACGTCGTCGAGGAAGTTGCCGCCCTGGATGTAGACGATCTCGTAATAGCAACCGGCGCTGTACCGGTAGATCGACAGATCGAGCCGGGCCGTCGAGCAGCGCGACGATCGCTTCTGGCCGAGGACGTAGCGGGCCAGCATGTCGGTCATCGCCTCGTCGGTGAAGGGCTCGTTCGCCTGGTCGCTGCCGACGATCCCGAAGAACCACTGGTGTGCCGTCTCGTGGGCGACGAGGTACGGGATGTTCGACGCCGCGACGCCGGTCGGGATCCAGGTGAGCCCCGGCGCCTCCATCCCGTAACCGCCGGCGGTCTGGGCGAGGTCGTACGTGTCGTAGGGGTACTCGCCGACGAGCGGCTCCATCCCGGCGATCGCGTTCCGGGCCGCCGAGAGGATCGCCTGGGCCGGGCCGCCCGGTCGGTAGTAGACGCGAACGGTCGTGTCCCCAACCGTCGCTGAGACCGACCTGTAGTCGGGCGCCGCCGTGAAGGCGAAGTCGCGGACGTCGCGAGCCTCGAACGTCTGGCGGAGGCCGCTCGCCGACACCCGCTCGCCGGTCGTCGCATACACGAGGGCCCGATCACTCGTGATCGCCACCCTGACCCGCGGGCTCGCCGGCGTCACGAACGGGTCGCCATGGTTCGGCCGGTCGAAGGCCACCGGGATGCTGACCCACGGCAGCCAGCGGTAGGCGTTCACGATGCCGTTCGTCCGGGTGAACATCCAGTTCGAGCCGGCCAGCGAGCTGCTCAGCGTCGCCGAGTAGGCCACCCGGACCTGGACCGACTGGCCGACGCCGAGAATGCCGCCGAGCGGCACGACGATCGTCTGGTCGTCGACGGTCGCCCTGACCGCCTTGCCGGCCGCCGTCACGGTCCCCAGCTTCATCGCGCCGAGGCGGGCGGCGGCGGTATTGAGTTCCACGCGGTCGATCGGCTCGGGCGAGTCGTTGCGGACGGTCATGACCGAGTCGACCTTGAACGAGCGGTCGCCGAAGCCGAGCGTCAGCGCGACGTCGTACTCGGCGGTGAGCAGGATCGACGAGCGGTCGACCGAACCGTCGAGCAGCCCCGGCCGGCCCCCGACGATCGGACCCCGATCGCCGCCCGACGTGTCCGAACCGGCCGCCGTGCCGCGGGACGGGACGGGCGTGGCGGCTGGGCTCGCCGCGGCTGACGGCGTCGGTCTCGGCGTGGCGGTCGCGCTCGGCGCCGAGGCGGAGCCCGACGGGAGACCGAGGCTCGGGCCGGGGGGCGCGGTCCCGGACGCCGCCACCGACGACGGCTCCGGCGGGCGACCGACCGGGACGCCCGCCGAGGACGCGAGCACCGGGACGACGATGAGCGCGATGAGCGCGACCGCCGCCACCGCGCGGCCCAAGCCGGCGAATCGGCGCGAGCTGGCCATGGCTCGATGCTACGGCGCTCGGGCCGAACCGTCGACCGAGCCGATCGGGTCACGCTCCGGGCGTAGACTGCCGGGCATGACTGCGCCATCGGTCCCGCCGTCGCCGACCGATCAGAATCGGGCCCGCTTCCTCGAGGCGGTGAAGGCGACGCTGCCCGATCTCAGGCTCCTCGAGGACGCCGTCGATCGCGAGAGCTACCGGCTCGACGAGACGGCCTATCTCCAGGCCGGGCTGCCGCTCGCGGTCGCCCTGCCGACGACGACCGCCGAGGTGTCGGCCCTCGTGCGGCTCGCCGCCGAGCACCGGGTCCCGGTCGTGCCCCGCGGCGCGGGGAGCGGGCTGTCCGGCGGCGCGGCCGGGATCGAGGGCGGGCTCACGATCGCGATGACCCGGATGGACGCCGTTCTCGAGATCGATCACGAGAACCTCGTCGTCGTCACCCAACCCGGGATCATCAACGCCGAGCTGAAGAAGCGGGTCGCGGCGGAGGGCCTCTTCTACGCGCCGGATCCGGCGAGCTACGAGATCTGCTCGATTGGCGGCAACCTCGGGACGAACGCCGGCGGGCTGTGCTGCGTGAAGTACGGCCAGACGCGCGACTCCGTTCTCGGGCTCGAGGTCGTCCTCGCCGACGGTCGCGTCATTCGGACCGGCGGCAAGAACGTGAAGGACGTCGCCGGCTACGCCCTGACCCACCTGTTCGTCGGATCACAGGGCACGCTCGGGATCATCACCGAGGCGACGCTCCGCCTCCGCGTCGCGCCACCGCCTCGGACGACGATGCTCGCCTTCTTCCCGACCCTCGACGGAGCCGGCGACGCGGTGGCCCGGATCGTCGCCGCGGGCGTCGACATGGTGACGCTCGAGCTGCTCGACAAGCCGTCGATCGCCGCGGTCGACGAGGCGTTCAACCTCGGGCTCGACCGAGACGCCGAGGCGATGCTCCTCGTCGAGTCGGACCGGCCGGAGGCCTCGGCGCTCGCGGAGCTCGACGCCGCGGTCGCCGCGTGCGACGCCGCGGGAGCGACGATGACGATGCGCGCCGCCGACGCGACCGAGGCCGACTGGCTCCGCCAGGGTCGGCGCCTCGCACTCCGGGCGCTGGAGCGGCAGGGCATCGTCCGGATGGAGGACGTCGGCGTCCCACGCAGTCGCGTGCCCGACCTGCTCCGGGCGATCAGCGCCATCGGCGAACGGTACGGCGTCCGGATCGCGACCTTCGGCCATGCCGGCGACGGCAACCTCCACCCGAACTTCATCTTCGATCGCGACGACCCGCGCGCCGAGGAGCTGACCGACCTCGCCCGGGCCGACCTCTACCGCGCCGCGATCGCCCTGGGCGGGACCGTGACCGCGGAGCACGGGATCGGACTCGCCCGCAAGTCGGTCCTGGCCGACCAGGTCGGCACCGACGTCGTCGACGTCATGCGCTCGATCAAGGCCTCGCTCGACCCGTTGAACATCCTGAACCCGGGCCGCGTCTTCTAGGCCTGCTCCGGCGACGGCCGCTCCGTCGCGCCTGTTGCGCCAGCGACCACAAGCGACCACGGGCACCAAGGCCGACGCCCGCGCGTGGACGCGGCGACAACGTCGGGCGGCGGAAGGCCCGGATATGTCGGTTGCGCGGGCGGTCCCTCGACGTTTGTTGACGCTCCGTCAACGCGGAGGCATGCCGCCGCCGGCCGTGCCGCGCGGCGATTCATCCAATCCGCGGCCCGCTGCGCACTCCCCACCGAACGCCGATGGGAGAGAGTCGCGACGCCCATCGTCGCCCGAACCGGGCCCCAGGGACGCGGGACCGCCCGTCACCCCAGGATCGAGAAAGGATCGATTCGGACGATGCTGAGCAAGGCCAGATTGACGACCGCCGCACTGGCGATGGTCGTCCTCACGGTGGGCGCCGCCCCGTTCCTCGCGAGCGGCGCCGACCACCTCGAGTCCCCGAACGCCAAGGCGAACACCGCCCTGGACATCACCGACATCTATGCCTTCGACGCGGCGAACGCGTCGAAGACCGTGCTCGTCGTGAACGTGAACCCGCTCGCGGGCGTCGTCTCCGGGACGAAGTTCGCGACGAACGGCGAGTACCGAATCAACGTCGACACGACCGGCGACGCGGTCGCCGACGACGTCTACCGCATCACGTTCGCCAACGGCGGTCCGGACGGCAAGCAGAAGGTCACGCTCCGCCGCAACGGCTCGACGCTGCTGCGCGGGACGACCGGCAACACGAGCAACGCCGGCGGCGCGAAGCTCTTCGCGGGCGTCCGCGACGACCCGTTCTTCTTCGATCTCGCCAGCTTCCTGCGCTGGCGCGACCCGGACGGCGACGGCGCCTACACCTACACGGGACCGACGGCGTTCGACGGAGTCGACTTCTTCGCCGGGACGAATGTCTCGTCGATCGTGCTCGAGATCCCCGACGCGTGGCTGGGCGCCTCGGCCGGCGTCTGGGCCACGACCCACCGGAACGGCTCGCTCGTCGACCGGATGGGCAAGCCCGCGCTCGCGACGGTGTTCATGAACCCGTTCGGGGGCGACGACCAGAAGGACCCGTACAACCAGACCGCGCCGTCGGCCGACGTCGCGACGTGGGGCGGCCAGTTCACCGCGGTGCTCGACGTCTTCAACTCGACGCCGACCGCCGAGGCGATCACAGGCCTGCTCCTGCCCGACGTGCTCCACCTCGATGTCGGGAACCTCGGCACGTCGACCGGCACCTCCTTCACCGGCGACAAGGCCGGCAACATCCTCAACGGGCGGACGCTCGCGGAGGACGTCATCGACCTCGAGCTCTTCGTCGTCACCGGCGGCCTCGAGGGCGCCGCGGTCCTGTCGACCGACGGGGTCGACGCGAACGACCGCGCCTTCCCCGGCACCTTCCCGTACCTCGCGCCGCGCAACTGACGGCGCATCGCCGGGCCCGCGATCGGGGTCGCGGTCCCGGCGACCTCCTGTCACGGACGAACCACCGATGACCCGACGCATCCCACGCAGCGTCGCCTTCCTCTTCACCGCGCTCGTCGTCGCGGCCGCGAGCTACGCGGCCGCCCCGCTCCTGCAGCCCGACGCGTTCGGGTCCGCCCGCCCGGTGCCCGTTCCGGGCGCGGCCGGCTCCCTGCCCGGCGACGCCGGGTCAGAGCTGGGTTCGGTGGGAGATCGCCTCCCGCTGCCGGCCCGCCTCTCGTTCTGGGCGGCCCGCGTCGAGGCGGCTCCGACCGACTTCCTGTCGCTCGTCGGGCTGGCGCTCGCACACGCCGAACGCGCCCGGCTCACGGCCGACGTCGGGGCCTACGAACAGGCCCTCGCCCTCGTCGACCGGTCGATATCGCTCGTGCCCGCCTATCCGCCGACGATCCGGGCGCGGGCGGCGATCCGCTTCGCGACCCACGACTTCGCCGGCGCCGAGGCGGACGCGCGTGCCGTCCTCGAGAGCGCGCCGGACGATCCGTCGGCCCTGGCGGTCCTCGGCGACGCGGCGCTCGAGCTCGGCCGGCCCGACGATGCGGCCGCCGCCTACGCCCGCCTCGAGGTCGTCGCGCCCGGACCCTGGCTGGACGTCCGCCGGGCGCGGCTCGCCTACGCCACAGGCGATCGTTCGGGCGCCATCCAGCTCGCGACGCGGGCCCGCGCGATCGCCCCCGACGCCGACCCCGAGAACCTCGGCTTCTACCACTACGCGGTCGGCGAGTTCGGGCGGCTCGCCGGCGACGCCAGGATGGCCCGGATCGGGTTCGAAGCGGCGCTGTCCGTCCGGCCCGACGATCCGGCGGCGCTCGTCGGCCTCGCCCGGGTCGCCGCCTCCGAGGGATCGCCGGAGGAGGCAATCGCCGCGCTCGAGCGGGCGACCGCGATCGCCCCACAGCCCGAGTCCCTCGCCCTGCTCGGCGATCTCCTGGCCGCCCGCGACGAGGCCGAGGCGGCAGCCGACCTGTACGAGACGGTCCGCCTCACCGGCGAGCTCGGACGGCTGGCGGGTGCGCTCTACGACCGGCAGCTGCTCGGCTTCGAGCTCGACCACGGCGGGGCGTCGGAGGCGATCCTCGCTCAGGCCCGGGCGTCGCTCGAGGCCAGGCCGGACGCGGCCGGCCACGACCTCGTGGCATGGGCGCTCCGTCGGCTGGGTCGCCTCGACGAGGCCGCCGCGATGAGCGACCGCGCCCGCGCGACGGGGATCGACGATGCGAGGGTCGCGTTCCATGCGGGGGCGATCGCCCTCGCCCGCGGCGACGCCCGCGGCGGCGAGGCGCTCCTGCGCGAGGCGCTCGCCCGCGGGCCGGCTCTCGACCCCGTCGAGCGCGCGGAGGCCGAGCAGCTCCTGCGCGGCTGACCGCTTGCGTCGGGCCGCGCCTGGTGTGGCACGGGCAACAAGCGTCGACGATCACCCGCGCCGCCGCTCACGTGTGGACGCGGCGACAACGCCGGGCGGCGGACAGGCGGTCTTGGTCCATGGCGCCGGCGCTCCTTCGGCCGTTGTGGACGCTCCGACAACGAGCGCCTCCGAGCCGGAGCGGACGTCAGGGGAGGACCGCGAGCAGCTTCTCGGCGTCGGCCTCGGAGCCGGCCTGGACGCCGAACAGCGTGTCGCCGACGGCGTAGAACCAGTCGTCGCCGATCGGGTTGCCCGGGGCGCTGACGTGGACGACGGTCTTGCCGGCCAGCGTGAGCTGGTCGGTCTCGGCTCCCGGCCGATCGGCGACGATCAGCGCGGTGTATCTCTCGACGAGCTCATCGGTCGAGGCGCCCGGGATCCGCAGGGCGAACACGTTGAATCCGCCGGCGGCCGTGTCGGCGTAGGCGAGGCTGAAGTTGCCGGAGCCGTC
>DASTVH010000286.1:0-3517 GCA_035759195.1 Candidatus Limnocylindrales bacterium | reverse complement strand
CGGCCGAACCCGGCGGCCATCCCCTATTCGGACGACACGTATGCCGGCCGCCGCGTCGCGAGGGGCCCGACCCCGCCGCCTGCGGCCGGCGGCCTCGACGTCGGCGACCGCTATGCCCGGCGCGACTCGCGCCGCGTGATCGAGGATGACGAGGAGCGCGAGGGCACGAGCCCGATGGTCTGGGTGGCCGGCCTCGTCGCGATCGCGATCCTCGCGATCGCCGGCTTCCTCGTCTTCCAGCTGCTCTCGGGCGGCACGGAGCCGCCGGCGGACGGCCCGGTCGTCGTTCCCAACTTCGTCGGCCGCACGTTCGCCGAGGCCGAGGACCTGGCAGCCGAAGCCGGGCTCACCGTCGTCCAGGCGGCGACCGAGATCGATCCCGCCAACGAAGGCAAGGTCCTCCGCCAGGAGCCGGTCGCCGGCGCGTCGATCGAGGCCGGCGGCGAGGTCCGCCTGACCGTCGCCGTCGGAGAGGCGACCGTGGCCGTTCCCGACCTCCGGAACAAGACGCCCCAGGAGGCCTTCCAGCTGCTCGCCACCGCGGGCCTCCAGCTGGGGGACGTGACCCAGGAGTTCGATCCGATCGTGCCCGTCGGGCTGATCATCCGCCAGGAGCCCGCCGCCGGGATCGTCGTCAACCAGGGAACCAGGGTGAACTATGTCGTCTCGACCGGCCCGAGCCCGAGCCCCAGCCCCAGCCCGACGCCAACGCCGACTCCCGAGCCGACCCCGACCCCGCCGCCACCGCCGACGCCACCGCCGCCTGCGCTCCTGACGGTCGGCGACTACGTCTGCCTGTCGGTCGCCGACGCACGCGACCAGATCGAGGCGGACGGCTTCACGGTCGCCGGCGTGATCCCGCCCTCGGCGAAGGATGACTGGATCGTCAGCGGCCAGGCGCCGGAGGCCGAGGCGGAGCGACCGGAGGGCTTCCCGGTGACGATCACCGCCCAGGAGGAGCCGCCCGAGGGCTGCAACTGATCGAGGCCGGCGGGGAGCCGGTTCAGCCCGCCTCGACCCGGGTTACTCCGCCTCCGCCCAGATGCCGATCCCGGGCTCCGGCTCGATCGGCAGCCCGAGCGGCCCGGCGATCGCTCCCGCGTCGTCGAGCTGGATCGTGGGCGCCTCGTCCCAGCAGGCCCGGATCTCGTCGCCGCGGAGCGGCCGGCGCTCTCGGTCGAGACCGCAGTAGCCGACGTTGGCCGCGACCGAGACGCGGAAGTGGCGGCACGTCGCGCAGCTCGTCGAGGATCGGCGGCAGACCCAGCAGCGGGCGGCGATCGGCTGCGGTGTCGCGCAGTGCGGACAGCGCCACTGTGGCATGTGCGGATGGTAGCTGCGACGACGGCCGCCGTCGAGCGGTTCGGGGCCGATGGGCCGCGGCCGCGCCGTGGGCCGGCCGGGAGAACCCCTCGGCGTGTGCTACTTGACGATCGTGATGACCGTCCGGTCGGTGATCTCGCCGAAGGCCGCGGTCTTCACGATCGCGACCGCCGAGATCTGGCCTGTCGTCGCCCCCTTCGGGATCGTCGTCGTCCAGCGGGCGACGCCGTCGGCGCCGGTCTGGATCGTCTTCGACGTCACCGCCGGGACGCCGGGCACCGCCAGCGAGAACGTGATCCGGGCCCCCTCGAGCGGCTTGCCGTCGGGGTCGGCGACGGACGCCGCCAGCTCGAGCGTGCCCGGCAGGCTCGACTGCTTGACCTTCGAGGCGGACGCGCTGATCGACGCAGCCAGGACCCCCGTGCCGCGGGTCACGGAGGTCACCGCGTGGTTCTCGTTGCCGGCCGGATCGACCGCCGTCACCCCGATGTCGTTCGGCCCGGCCAAGAGCGGCAGGATCAGCGAGAAATTGCCGTTCTCGTCGGCCTGGCCGGTGACGATCGCGCCGGACGTCGCGTTCCGAACCTGGATGTTGCTGCGCGACTGGGTCTCCCCTTCGATCTTGACCGACTTCGCGTTGACGACCGCACCGTTGGCCGGCGCGGACAGGACGATCCGCGGCTTCGTCGCATCGAGGACGTACGTCACGGTCGGCGAGGGGTCGGACTCGCCGCCGTCGTTGACGATCGTGGCGCTGAACGCGTTCGGTCCCTCCACGAGGACGACGCCCGGGACGATGAACCGCTGCGTGCGCCCGATCGGGACCTCGGTCAGCGGCGCCGGGTCCTGCTCGCCGATCGCGAGGTAGATCCGGATCCGGCTCGTCTGACTGCCGACGAGCTCGTCGGGGATCCTGCCGACGAGGTCGACGGTGGGCTGGTTCGTGTACGGCTCGGTCGGCTCCTCGAGGACCGGCGAATCCCCGAGTGCGGTCGGCGTGGAGGTCGGCACCGGTGTCGCGGTCAGGTCCTCGACGAAACCGGTGAACGTCGAACCGAACGCCGCCGCGACCCGCCCGAGGCCGCCCGACGCGACGAACAGGACGCCGCCGCCGAGGGCGACGATCGCCGCGACGAACAGGAGCTGGATCGGGAAGGGCATCCGCCGCGTCCGCTCGACGCGACGATGGGACGAGTGGCGGCCCGGCGAAGAAGTCGTTCGGGCGCGGACCTTGACCGGGGCCGGGCGGCCGGTTGAGGGCGGCCGGGGCCGGACATGGGCCGGTCGTCCGCCGCGCGTCGTCATCGAACCGATTGTGACACGCGGCGCGTCACACCGGTCGCAGACCACGTCGGTCGGTGGGAGCCGGTCATGTCGCGGGGACGAGCGGCGGTTGACACGCGTGACGCTCGGGGCGAGCGTCGCGGTGCGCCGGGTCCCCGGGCGAGGCGCCGGGCGCGTCCCCGCCGCCGACGGGCCGAGCAAGTCGGATCGATGCGGAGCGTTGTAGTCTTGCGCGGTCGGCGCGTGTGACGACCCATGTCGCGCGCCGCTTCCGAGGGATGGAGTGCAGGCACGAGACCGAAAGAGCGATCGCCCATCGGGACCGGCCGGACGACCGGCCTTCGGCATCGGGCCGATCGCGCGGGTTTCGCCGTCCCCCCTCAGCCGAGCCGCACAGGCGCCTCCCGGATTGCCGCCGCTACCCGTCGCCCGGGCGGGATTCGGGCTGCCGAACCTGCGGCGCAACGTCTGCCCCCACTTCTACATGACCGGTTCGCGGGGGGCGATCCCGATCCAGGCGCCGCACCTGCTCAAGGCCCTCATCCGCCAGGACGCGAACGTGTCCCGCTGCCAGCTCCGGGGCGGCGTCCACATGGAGCAGGGCTACGTCAACGACGTCTGCCTGACGCCGCGGTTCAACCAGTGCGTCTTCTACGAGGACGACCTGACGCGCGAGTGACGACCGGCGACGACTACGCCGAGGCGCTCCGGGCGCTGGCCGAACGCGGCCGATTCGGCATCCGCCTCGGGCTGGGGCGAACGCGGGCGCTGCTCCACGATCTCGGCGATCCGCATCTCGGGATCCGCGGTGCGCTCGTCGCGGGCACGAACGGCAAGGGCAGCGTCCTGGCCCTCGCCGCGGCCGCCGTCCGTGCGGCGGGCCTGCGGGCCGGCGAGACGCCGAAGCCGC
>DASTVH010000285.1:0-3064 GCA_035759195.1 Candidatus Limnocylindrales bacterium | reverse complement strand
GCCGAGGAGCAGGTTGCTGGGGTCCTTCGCCGCGTAGTCGGCCAGCGCCTCGACGTTGCCCTTGGCGACGAACAGGTCCATCAGCATGTCGTTGTTCACGTCCTGGAACTCGGCGTGCCAGGCGGTCGAGGGCAGGGACGTATCGCCGGCGTACGGCCGGTGGGCGGTCGCGCCTCGCTCGACCGCGATGTCGGCATAAGTCGGCCGATCGGGACCTTCGACGAGTGACTGGAGCTTGTTGTCGCCCTGGCTCGTGAGGAACACCTCGGGCAGGCCGTCGCCGGTGAGGTCGTGACTGGCGATGCCCATGCCCCAGATTCGCATCCGGCGCCAGCCGTTGTCGGCGGTGTAGAGCGCCGGTTCCCCGCCCAGCGCGACCCGCCAGAGCTGCTCCTGGCCGTCCTGAGAGTAGTGCTGGTCGTTCGTCATCCGGAGGTCGCGGCTACCGGCCCGGCTCCAGTCGCTGAACAGGATCGAGAGCGTGCACCAGCCCGGCGTCAGCGTCGTCGGGTTCGCGTAGATCGGGCCCTCCGCCTCCGGCCGGATCAGCTCGTTGTCGGCGCAGCTCCCGGTCCACTCGCCGGCATCGTCGAGCTCGAGGTAGTTGCCGAAGGCGAGTGTCGGCGAGGCCGCCTCGCCTTCCCAGATCGCGCTGAAGCCGACGGTCCAGGAATCGTCGCCGTCGAAGCCGAGCGACTCGTTCGCCCGCTCGAACCGGCAGTCGCCGAGCCCGCGCAGAATCACGTTCTCGCCGAGCCGGAGGACGACGAGGTCGGTCCGGCCGTCGCCCTCGACGTCGATCGGATAGGCGCCGGTCACGGCCTCGAGGTCGGTCTCCGGATCGGGCAGCGCCGTGAAGCGCAGGGCGCCGCCGATCGGGCTGTCGTTGCGGTAGAGCGCAGCCGGCCGCGCCCCGCCGGCCAGGAAGAGCTCGGGCCGGCCGTCGTCATTGCAGTCGAACGCCGCGACGCCGCCGCCCACGAAGAACTCGAAGTCGCCGTCGTAGACCTGCTCGATGCCGGCCGCGGCGGCCTCCTCGACGAACCGCGGGGCAGCGACCGCCGGCGCCGGCGCGGCCGACCCGAGGAGCACGGCCGTGCCGCCGACGAGGACGATCGCGGCCGTGCCGGCGGCCGCGATGCCGATCAGGCGTCGGGACATCGCGGGCATTGAAGCACAACGGCCACCCGCGGCCGGCCGGTCAGCCGGCCGCCGCGAAGATCCGCTCGATCACCTGCATGTTGGCGACCGCGTCCTCGGGCGGCGTCGGGGTCGGCAGGTCGTCGAGGATCGCCTCGGCGAAGCGCTCCGCCTCGACGCCGTACGGATCGGCCGCGTCGAACGTGAGCGTCTCGACGGCCGGGGCCACGGGCGGGTCGCCGCCGGCCACGAGATGGACCCGGGTCGGCCGGTCCGGCGGGATGTTGAACGGAATCTCGACCGAGATCCGCCCGGTCGTGCCGTAGATGTCGACCCGCTGGTCGTCCTCGGCCCGGATCGAGCAGGTGAACGCCGCGACGCCCGCCGTGCCGAACTCCAGGAATGCGCTCGTCACGATGTCCACACCGTCCGGCGGTTCGCGACGGATCGAGGCCTCGACCCGGGTCGGCTCGGCCCCGAACAACATTCGCGACAGGTTGACGCAGTAGCAGCCGATGTCCATGAGGGCGCCGCCGCCGAACTCGCGGATGTTGCGGATGTTGGAGGCGTCGTCGTTGAAGTAGGAGAACCAGCTCTGGATCGCCTGGAGCCGGCCGATCCGACCCGACGCCACGAGGTCGCGAACGGCCACCCAGGAGGGGTGGAGGCGGTACATGAAGGCCTCCATGAGGCGGACGCCCTCGTCCCGGCAGGCGTCGACCATCCGCTGCGCGTCCGCCGCGGTCAGGGCCAGCGGCTTCTCGCACAGGACGTGTTTGCCGGCCCGCGCCGCGGCGATCGTCCACTCCGCATGGAGGTGGTTCGGGAGCGGGATGTAGACCGCGTCGACCTCCGCGTCGCCGAGGAGCGCCTCGTAGGACTCGTGAGCCCGCGGGATGCCCAGCTCGTCGGCGACCCGCCGGGCCTGGCCGGGCGCCCGAGAAGCGATTGCGACGACCTCGACCCGCTCGGCCGTGCGCATCCCGGGAACGACCTTGCGGCGGGCGATGTCGGCGGTCGACAGGATCCCGATTCGGAGCTTCGACATCGGCTCGCTCAACCCCACGACGTCTCGGTGACCGGGCGCATCGCGACCTCCAGGATCCGGTGGGTCCGCGGCCGGGTCAACACGAACAGGACCATCTCCGCGACGTCCTCCGGCCGCATCATGCCGGCCAGCTGGGGCATGTCCGGCGTCCGGCCGCGGCCCATCGCGAAGTCGGTCGCGACCCCGCCGGGACAGACGTTCGTGCAGCGGACGCCTCGCTCGCGGAGCTCGTGGTCGAGGGCCCGAGTCAGCCCGACCTGGGCGAACTTCGACGAGCAGTAGACCGCCTCGTTCGGGAGCCCGCGCCGGCCTGCCTCGCTCGCGATCGTCACGATGTCGGCGGCGTCGCTCTTCACGAGGTGGGGCAGGGCGGACCTGACCGAATAGATCGCGCCCTTCACGTTGACATCGATCATCTCCTCGAGCTGGTCGGACGGCAGGTCGAGGAATGGTCCGTAGGCCCCGACGCCGGCATTGACGACAAGGATGTCGAGGCCGCCGAGCGCCTCGACGGTCGCGGCGACCATCGCCTCGAGCGAGGCCGGGTCGCGGACGTCGGTCGGCCGGGCGACGGAGCCCTCGATCCCGAGATCGTCGCCGCTCCGCGAGGCGAGGCCGAGCCGGACGCCCTCCGCGGCGAGCGCCCTGGCGGTCGCCGCCCCGATCCCGCGGCTGGCTCCTGTGATCAGCGCGACCCGGCCCTTCAACGTTTCCACGACGCGATCCTCCTCTGGCTGCCATCCTCCGAAACCGCAACCCCGCTTGACACCGCCCCGGGGTTGTAAGAGTCTGTCACAGTTTGAAAGAAAGGAACACAAATTACGTGTCGATGCGCGGTGACGAGCTCGGGCAGCGAAGCGAGACGGTCCGTCGCGC
>DASTVH010000284.1:0-7632 GCA_035759195.1 Candidatus Limnocylindrales bacterium | reverse complement strand
CGAAGGAACCCGGACGACCTACTTCTACGGCAGCGGCTTCTACCCGTTCGGGCGAACCTGGGGCGGCATCTTCGCGCCGACCGAGAAGTGCACGCCGCCGCCGCCGGAGCCGACGCCCTGCATCGAGGTCGACGGGGGCCCACCCTGCCCCTCGGACCGGCCGCCGGGCAACGGCAACGGGAACGGCAACGGCAACCAGCCGACACCGCGCCCCTGAGCCGCCATCGGTCGACGTGCTCCGGCAACGGGCCTGAACGTCACGCCGTCGGGGGCCAGCCTCGCTGCCATGGCTGACGAGCGAGGGGATGACTAGAGCTCGATGATCGAAGCGCCGTCGCCGCCCTCGCCACGTTCACCGGCCCGGATGCCCTTGACGAGCGGATGGCCGGCCGCCTCGGCCCGGACGGCGTCGCGCAGGGCGCCGGTCCCCATGCCGTGGATGATCAGGACCTTCTCGAGCCCGGCCAGCGAGGCGTCGTCGAGGTAGGCCCGCAGCGCCTCGAGGGCTTCGTCGACCCGGGCACCGCGCAGGTCGAGCGACGACGCGACGCTTCGGGCCCGGTCCAGGCGCAACTCGGCGACGTTCGTGCCGCCGCCGCCGCGGCTCCCTCCGGCGGCAGCCCGCACCGGCACCGGCTCCGCGGCGAGCGGCTCCAACTCGTCGCGGGCGACCGTGACCCGCATCCCGCCAACTTCGAGCGTCGCCCGCCGGCCGCCGCGCTCGAGCGCCACGATCCGACCTTCCCAGCCGCCGCTCCGGCTGCGCGCCCGGTCGCCGAGGCGCCAGTCGTGGGGCGCCGCGGGGACCGCCTCCGGCGCGGCGACGATCGGCTCCGGCAGCCGCTCCAGCTGCTCGTCGGCGCGGGCGACGGCGGCGTCGAGCGACGGCGCGGTGACCGTCTCGCGCTCGAGCGCCCGGCGTGTCGCCCGGACGTCGTCGCGCAGGTCGGCGACGAGGCGCTCGGCCTCCGCGCGGGCCGAGCGGACGAGCTCGTCCCGCTCGCGCCGGGCCCGGCGGCGCTCCTCCTCGGCGGCCCGCAGCGCCTCGGTGGCGCGCAGCTCGGCCGCGCGCGCCCGATCGAGTGCCTCGCTGGTCTCGCCTTCGGTCGCCCGGATGCGCGCCAGCGTCTCCTCGAACGCGCGCTGGTTCTCCGACAGCCGCGAGCGTGCATCGGCGACGATCGCCGGCTCCAGGCCGAGGCGCTCGGCGATCGCGAAGGCCTGGCTGCCGCCGGGCAGGCCGATCGTCAGGCGGTACGTCGGCGACAGCGTCTCGAGATCGAACTCGACCGACGCGTTGCGGGCCCCGGGCGTCGTGTGGGCGTAGGCCTTGAGCTCCGCGTAGTGGGTCGTCGCCGCGACGAGGGCGCCGGTCCGGATGAAGTGGTCGAGGAGCGCCTGGGCGAGCGCCGAGCCCTCTGTCGGGTCGGTGCCGGCGCCGAGCTCGTCGAGCAGGACGAGCGTCCCGGGGCCGGCCGCCTCGACGATCCGGGTGATCGAGCGGAGATGGCCCGAGAACGTCGAAAGCGACTGGGCGATCGACTGCTCGTCCCCGATGTCGGCGAAGACGTCGCGCAGGACCGGCAGGCGGCTGCCGGCCTCGGCCGGGACGTGCAGCCCGGCCTGGTGCATGAGCGCGAGCAGCCCGAGCGTTCGCAGCGTGACGGTCTTGCCGCCGGTGTTCGGGCCGGTCACGACGAGCGCGGTATAACCCTCTCCGAGGCGGATGTCGATCGGGACGACGCGCCCGGTCAGCCCCGGGTGGCGGGCGCCGAGGAGGGTGATCTCCGCCCGGTCGGTCGTGTCGGCGCGGATGCCGTCGAGCTCGGCGGCGAGCTGCGCCTTGGCCGCCCAGAAATCGAACCGGGCGAGCGCGTCGAGCGTTTCGCGGAGCTCGACCGCGTGGGCCCCGACGAGCGCCGAGAGCTCGTCGAGAATCCGGGCGATCTCCTCCTGCTCGGCCGCCTGGGCCTCTCTCCAGGCGTTGCCGAGTTCGACCGCGACGAGCGGCTCCACGAACAGGGTCTGGCCGCTGCCCGACGCGTCGTGGACGATGCCCTTGACCCGCGAGCGGGCCTCTGCCTTGACCGGCACGACGTAGCGGCCGTTGCGGAGCGTGATGATCGGCTCCTGGAGGGCGCCGCCCAGCTCCGAGCCGACGAGCGAATCGAGCCGCCGCCGGAGGCGATCGTAGGCGACGCGGACCGCGGCCCGCAGTCCGCCGAGGCGGGGCGAGGCGGTGTCGAGCAGCTCACCCGTCGGGTCGAAGCTGCGGGCGAGGGTCGAGCGGAGCGCGACGTGCGGGTGAAGCTCGCGGGCGAGGGCGTGCAGGAGCGGCCGCCGGTCGTCGGCGAGCGAGGTCTGGAGGCGAGAGGTCGCGTCGAGCGTGTCGGCGAGTTCGAGGAACTGCTCGGGGTCCAGGCGGCCGCCGCGAGCGGCGCGCTCGATCGCCGGCCCGATGTCGTGCGCCGCGCCGATCCCGACGCCCGGCCGCTCGCCGAGGAGCGCCCGGACCTGGTCGGTCTCGTCGAGGCGGCGGGCGACGACCACGGGCTCGTTCGAGGGTTCGAGCGCCTCGGCCAGCCGGCGCGACGGCGGGAACGACGTCTTCTCGGCGAGGCGCTCTCGGATCTGGGGGAACTCCAGCAGGACGACCGAGCGGGGATCCACGGTCCGTTCAGCCGCTGGCGAGGCGGCCACGGTTGCGAGACCCGGGCACGACCCCGGCCTCCCCGCGGGAGGGCCCCGAGACCGACGCGTGCCCGCTGATCCACAGGCGCCACGGCCTCTCCGTCCAGGGGCTCCCCGCGTAGCCGATCCCGATGCGCGGGCCGGTCGACACGCGCGGAGCGGCTTCGCCGTCCGGGCGGGCCTCGAGCCGGACCGCCGAGGCGGGATCGAGCAGGTCGAGCCCGGTCAGGCTCCGGTCGAGATCGAACGCCGCCGCGACGAGGCCGGGACCGCTCGCGACGCGCACGTCGGGCAGGGCGGCAAGGCGGGCCGTCTCGGCTTCCCGCGCGCCTTCCGCCGCTGCGCGGCGACGGGTCGACCAGGCCTCGAGGCGCGCCGCCCGCATGGCGGCCACGCCCGCGAGCGGCTCGACGGCGCGGACGAGCAGTGCGGCCGGCCGACCGGCCGGTTCGGTGACGATGTTCAGGCAGTCGTACATCCCGTAGACAAGGTACACGTAGGCGATGCCGGGCGGCCCGTACATCACCGCGTTGCGGGCGGTCCGCCCGAAGCGGGCGTGCGACGCCCGGTCCTCCTCGCCGATGTACGCCTCGAGCTCGACGATCCGGCCCTCGCGGCGGTCTATCGGGCCCTCGCGTCCGTCGCCGGACCCCTCGCGGATCAGACGCGCCCCCAGCAGCCCGCGGGCCGCCGCGAGCGTCGGCCGGCCGAGGAGCTCGCGCAGATCGCTCAGTTGGTGATGACGTGGAACGACTTGAGCGAGTCCGGCACGAGCAGGCCGAAGACGCCGTAGAAGCCCGGGATCAGGCGGCTGCGCAGGAGCTCCGCGGTCTGCGAGTTCGTCATGAAGCCGTGGAGGTCGCGCAGGAACGGCAGCTCGTCGGGGTCCTGGGGGATCACCGGGTTCAGGAAGAACGAGTCGAGGACGATCAGGATCGCCCCGATCAGGAACACCCCCTGGATGACCCCGAGCGTGCCGCCGATCACCTCGTCGACGAACGTCGCCTTCTCGAAGAGCGGCTGGCGGTGGTAGAAGCCCTGGATCACGAGGGTGAACGCGATCGTGCCGGCCGCGAAGACCGTGCCGAAGCCGATCATCACCGCGTACTCGTCGGAGAACTGGTTCCAGTTCGCCGCGAGGAACTGCCCGAGCGGGTCGCGGAGGTTCGCCGCGAACAGGAACGAGAAGAGCATCGACGCGAGTCCGAGCAGCCGGCGGATCGTGCCCTGGGCGAAGCCGAGCACGAACATCCCGAAGAGGAACAGGAGGACGATCAGGTCGAACCGGTCGAACGAGGTCAGGAATGCCCCGATATTCACAGAATCTCCTCAGGTGGACCGAGGCCCCCTCGGCGCGCGGCGACGCACGACCGCCGCGGGCCGCCCGAAGGGTAGCAGCGCGGAATCCGGCGTCGCAACGGGACTCAGGTCCTGATCCGCCCTCCGACCTCTGCCGCGAGCGACGCGCTGACCGCCTCGATCGCCGCGTCCACCTCGGCTTCCTCGAGCGTCCGCTCCGCGGCCCGGAACGCGAGCCGGAACGCCAGGCTCTTCTCGCCCTCGGCGAGCGGCGCGCCACGGTACACGTCGAACAGCGCGAGGGACTCGAGGGTCGGACCCGCGTGGCGCCGAATCGCCTGGGCAACCGCTCCGGCGGGCTGTTCCTCCGCGACGACGACCGCGAGGTCCCGTTCCGCGGCGGGCTGGCGCGGCGGCGGCGCGGCGATGACGTTCGGGACGGAGGCGCCGCCGAGCCCGCTGAGATCGAGCTCCGCCACGACGAGCCGGGCGCCGCGCAGTTCCCATTCGTCGTCGAGGGAGGGATGCAGCTCGCCGAGCGTGCCGGCAAACGCGAGTCGGCCGTCGTGCGTCGCACGAACGGTGGCCGCCCGGCCCGGATGGAGCAAGGGCTCGCCGCGCAACGGCTCGAAGGTCGGCGCATCGAACCCGAGGCGGCGGCACACGAGTTCGACGAGGCCCTTCACGTCGTCCAGGTCGTACGGTTCGGCCGGCTGGTTCCAGGATGCGGGCCGGCGGTTGCCGGTCAGCGCGATACCGAGGCGCCACCACTCGCGCGGTGCGCCGTTCGGGCCCTCGAGGTGGCCGTAGCCCTTCCCGATTTCGAAGATCGGCACGTCCGTCGTACCGTGACGCAGGTTCCGCGAGACGGTCTCGACGAGGCTGCCGACGAGCGCGACCCGCATCACCGAGTGCTCGGCCGACAGCGGGTTCTCGACGCCGATGATCCGCCCGCCTTCGGCCACCGATCCCTCGACCGCCGGCATCGGCGACTCCCAGCGGAACGTCTGGTTCAGGCGGGGCGACACGAGCGCGTGGGTCACGACCTCGGTGACGCCGGCGCCGGCGAGCGTCTCGCGGACGAGGTCGCGCAGGTCGAGCGGCTGGTGGCGGTAGTGGGGCATCGGCGTGTGGGGCAGGATCTCGGGGATCCGCTCGTAGCCGTGGACGCGGGCGACTTCCTCGGCGACGTCGGCCTCGATGGCGATGTCGCGGCGCCAGGTCGGGACCACCGCCACGAGGACGTCCTCACCGGCGGCCGGCTCGAGGGTGTGGGGCCGGCTCCCGGCTGCGACCGGAATGGCGGTGCCGGCGGCGGCCGGCTCGGTTGCGACACCCACTCGCGCGAGGACCGCCTCCTGCTCGGCCGTCGAGAGTCGCGTTCCGAGCAGGCGGTTCACGCGGGCCGGTCGGA
Organism: Candidatus Limnocylindrales bacterium; assembly: GCA_035759195.1. Taxonomy (GTDB): domain Bacteria; phylum Chloroflexota; class Limnocylindria; order Limnocylindrales; family CSP1-4; genus CF-46. Next base: position 2,228 of record DASTVH010000284.1, on the reverse strand, counting down.
AGGCGACCCGCTCGGGCGCCGGCTCGTCGGGCGCGCTGTCGACGCGACCCGGGGCGACGGTCCCGCCGCTCCACTCCACGATCAGGCGAGCCGTCCGGTCCGCACCGAGGCGGGCGAGTCGGAACTCCTGGCCTTTCTCGAACCGGAGGCTCGCCTCGGAGCGAAGGCCGTAGCGCTGGCCGGTGCGGCGGATGCTGACCGGGTCGAACACGGCCGATTCGACGATCACCTCGGTCGTCGTGTCGCCGACCTCGGACTGGGCGCCGCCCATGACGCCGGCGATGCCGATCGGGCCGGTCCGGTCGGCGATGACGAGCGTCTCCGGCTCGAGCGTCCGCCGGACGTGGTCGAGCGTCTCGATCGCCTCGCCGGAGACGGCCCGCCGGACGATGATCTCCCGGCGGCCATTCGCTTCGGCGACTGCCCGGGCGTCGAACGCGTGGATCGGCTTTCCGAGCTCGAGCATCACGTAGTTGCTCGCGTCGACGACGTTGCTCACCGGCCGGACACCTGCCGCTCGCAGCCGCATCTGGGCGATGTCGGGAGCCGGCCCGACGACCACGCCCGTGACCCATCGGCCGACGAACCGGGAGCAGAGGTCGGGATCGCGGACGTCGACGGCCAGCAGCTGCTCGGTGGCCGGACCCCCGACGACCGCGTCTGGCGGATCGGTGTCGGGAAAGCGGACCGGCGCGCCCGTGCTCGCGGCGACTTCGCGGGCGAGCCCCACGAGGCTCAGTGCGTCGCCCCGGTTCGGTTTGACGTCGATGTCGAGGACGGTATCGCCGTAGAGCTCGGTCAGGCCGATGCCGAGCGGCGTCTCGGGCGGCAGGATCAGGATGCCGTCGGCGTCGGAGGTCAGATTCAGCTCGTCGCCCGAGCAGAGCATGCCGTTGCTGACGACACCCATCTTCTCGGTTCGTTCGATCCGCCGGTCGCCGGGCAGAACGGCCCCCGGCAGCGCCACCGGTACCCGCTGGCCGGGCGCGATGTTCGTCGCCCCGCAGACGATCTCGAGCGGCGCACCGCCGTCGCCGAGCGTCACGGTCGCCAGCGACAGCCGGTCGGCCCGGGGATGGGGCTCGACGGTGAGCAGCTCGCCGACGACGACGTTCTGCCAGTCGCTTCCCCACTGCTCGATCTTCTGGACCTCCATCCCGAGCAGCGTCAGGCGTTCGGCGAGACGCTCCGGCTCGAGGTCGACGTCGACGTAGTCCCGCAACCAGGACAGCGGCACTCTCATCGGGTCACGCGAACTGGCCGAGGAAGCGCAGGTCGTTCTCGAGGTACAGGCGCAGGTCGCCGACCGAGTGGCGCAGGTTCGCGATCCGCTCGACGCCCATCCCGAAGGCGAAGCCCTGATAGCGCTCGGGGTCGAGGCCGCCGTACTGGAGGACGACCGGATGAACCATGCCGGCGCCCAGGATCGTCATCCAGCCCATCCGCTTGCAGGCCGGACACCCGGAGCCGCCGCAGACGAGGCACTCGACGTCGAACGCGACGGAGGGTTCGGTGAACGGGTAATAGCCGGGCCGGAAGCGGGTCCGCTTGCCTTCGCCGTACATCGCCTTGGCGAACTGGTCGAGCAGGCCCTTGAGGTCGCCCATCGTGGTGCCCTCGTCGACCATCAGGCCCTCGACCTGGAAGAACTCGAAGTTGCGATCCGCGGCGATGTTCTCGTAGCGGTAGCAGCGGCCCGGCAGGAGCGCCCGGATCGGGGGCTTCTCCTGGTGCATGACCCGGATCTGGCCCGGCGACGTGTGGGTCCGCAGCAGGTGGCCCTCGATGTCGACGTACAGCGTGTCCCACAGGTCGCGCGCGGGATGATCGGGCGGGATGTTCAGCATCTGGAAGTTCGTGACGTCGTCCTCGACCTCGGGCGACTCGTAGACGACGAACCCGAACTGCTCGAAGATCTCGGCGATCTCGCGGATCGTCTCGTGGGTCGGATGGAGCGCGCCGCGCCGGATCGGCCGACCGGGCGTCGTGACGTCGACCGCCTCGGCCCGGAGGCGCGCATCGAGGGCGCTGCCACGCAACGTCCGCCCGCGTTCCTCGAGCGCGGCCGCGACCGCGCTGCGCACGACGTTGGCGACGGCACCGACCCGCGGCCGGTCCTCCGCCGGAAGCCCGCCGATCCCGCGCAGGATGGCCGTCAGGCGCCCCTTGCGGCCGAGCACGTCGAGCTCGATCGCCTCGAGCGCGGCGACGTCCGCAGCCGCCTCGAT